>NZ_JBOEQF010000191.1:0-4012 GCF_050689315.1 Aerococcus sp. L_32 | reverse complement strand
GCCAGCACCCGTTGTATCCACTACATTCCCTTTAATCGCTGGCACATGGACAGCCATTTCTCCATCATGGTAACGGACCCCGTCACCACCCATTGTAACCAATAACTGGGCTGGATATTGGCCCAATAATACATCCGTATCCAAATCACCAAACATCTCTTTAGCTTCTGTTTCATTTGGCAATAAATAATCCACTTTCTCTAAATAGGCCTTATCAATCTCAATAAAAGGCGCTGGATCATAAGTCACCTTAATGTCATGTGCCTCTGCCAAATCGATTAAGTATTGAATAGATGGCATAGGGATTTCATTTTGAATCACAAAATAGGTACAAGTTAACAAGTCCGCTTCCACTGATTTCAAGTAGTCAACGGTGACTTCTTGGTTAGCACCAGGCACATAAACGATGGCATTATCCCCTTCAAAAACGGTAATATGCGCTGAACCTGTTGTCGTATTTTCAATTGTTTTAACAGCTGTCACATCCACACCATTTCGCGCTAAGTTAGCCTTAGTTTCTTGTCCAAATTGGTCGCCACCAACGCAACCAAACATTTGCACCTGTCCACCTAGTCTTGCTGCTGCTACCGCTTGGTTGGCTCCTTTACCACCAAAAGTTGTTTCAAAAGCTTGACCATAAACCGTTTCACCTTGCTTTGGCACACGGTTTGTCGTCACAACGAAATCTGTTGAAATACTACCAATTACACCGATCATTTAAAATTCCTCCTCATGTATCATTCTTACCTATATTATACGTTATTCATGCCAGCTAAACAGAATTTTTCCGTAAAAAAGAAGCCGTGCACTACACACGACTCCCATTTTACAAGCATAAAGTTATTCTAATTCTAAATGATCTCTAAGTTCTGCAGAGGTTTCTGAAATTTGCGATTCAGATAAGATATTGTAGTAAATACCTGTCGACATATCGCCCGTACCCACTAAAGTAGTAGATTCAACATTTTCAGAATCAATTCGGTAGTTCAAGGCTAATTGGGTCATATCTGAAACAGTTAAGTCAGTAACCACATTGGCTTGTACTGTATCAAATAAGCTACCTAGAGACCCAATATTAGATACATCAGAATACTTGTCTAAGATGGCTAATAGGACTTGGCGTTGACGGTCAGCACGACCATAGTCACCATCTGGATCATCGTAACGGTTACGAACGTATGCTAGGGCTTCAGCACCTGTCTCCAGGGTAATTTGACCTTCTTGGAAGGTATATTCATCTTGAGAGAAACTGAAATCATTGTATAAGGATACCCCACCAATTGCATCGATGATGTTCATCATACCCGTCATATTCACTAAGGCATAGTAGTCAACCGGCACGTTCAATAGGTTTTGAACTGCATTGATTGAACCAGATGCCCCACCGGCCATGGCATAAGCACCGTTAATCTTGAAATCAATACTTGAAACGTAAGTATCACGTGGAATGGATACCATCTTAGCAGTTTGTGTATTCGGGTTAATGGTCACAAGAATCATCACATCAGTATTTTGTTCACCAGTCGTTCTTGTCCCCCCTGAGTCCATCCCCATGAGTAAAATAGAAATTGGCTCTTTATCCGAAACAGTCACTTCTTCTTCACGGACTTCTTCTACCGGTTCAGCACCATCAGCGTCCGCAGGTTGATAAATAGCGTCTCCTGTTTGGTCAATTCGGTAGTATGAGTAAGCAAGAATCCCGCCCCCAATAATTAAAAAGGCTAACAATACCCAACCAAAACAACCCAATAATCCACGACGTTTCTTACGAGGACGCTCCCCATGATACGCTTCCCTTTGACTTCTGCGATGGCGACTTTCTCTATTTGCCATATAATCCCTCCTCCTCAAAGATAGATATAAAAACTTTTACAAATTTTTATGCTTTTTATTATTCTTATGATTTATTCTGTAACGGTAGTTTCTTCAACAGGTGTATCGGTCACGGGTTCTTCAGATGTAACCGGTGCTTCTTGACTCGTTTCCGGCACGATTTCTTCAGGTACTGTCATTGATTCTGATGTTGCCGGCGCTTCATCACTATAAGTATCGCTATATGTATCTGTATAATCGGATGTTTCCGAATAAGTAGATGAATCGTAATATGTTCCCGTGTCTTCTTCCATAGTTGGGTCACCGTATGTATCCAAGTCACTACTTGTATCCTCAGTCACAGTACCACTTGGGTCAAAGCCAGCAGTAATATGTTCTAGCAATTCATCATCTAAAGTGGTTGGAATCGTTTGATCTTCATTTTCATCGATCAAGTCTGTGTTCCCTGTTGATTCTAAGTAGTCATTAATTGAATAACCAAAGATATATTTGACCAGTTCATTCAAGTCTTCTCTTGAATATACCCCTGGTTGAATGGCCATCTCATCATCTGTTAAGACGCCGTCCCAATTCAAGTCAGACACTGGGAAGTAGGTTGATTCCACCCCATACTCTACAGGATAAACGATGGCTGAATTAGTTGCTTCATAATCGATATTGTCTTGCATGATGGATACATTTTCTAAACGCTCTAATTCTGGAATTAACATGTAATAACCAAAATCAAGGTTTAGGTCAACATAGTCATCAAAGACTAATTTATTTAAATTATCCATGGCTGCTAAGTAATTTGACTGCAAGGCAAACATATTATCCACTGTAATATTTGTTTTAATATCATCACCTACGGCATCTAAGATGTCATTGTAATTGGTAATTGTTCCAAGTGAAATGACCTTATCTACTACCGCTTCGATTAATTGCTGTTGTCGTTTTTCACGACCAATATCACCTTCAGGATCCGATTTACGCATCCGTACGTATTGCATTGCTTCTATGCCAGATAAGGTGCGTGTTTCGTCTTCTGTAAATGAAACGTCATTTTGTGTAAAAGTTAAGGTTGGTGTAATATCCACACCACCCAAGGCATCAATCACGTCCATAAACCCTTGCATATTGACATTCACATAATAATCAATTGGCATATCTAAATAGCGTTGTAGGGAGTTGATTGTCCCTTCAATCCCATCATAATTCATATAAGCGTGGTTTAATTTATCAAATTCATCCGTATCACTTTGGACCCCTAAGGCATCCCTTGGAATAGAAACGACAGTTGATTCGTTGGTCTTTGGATTAATGGTGAAGACCATCATTACATCCGTCCGCGTCTCCTCAACATCCTCGTAATAAAGCGCTCCACTATCAAGACCTGTTAGTAAAATAGTAATCGGTTCGCCATTTTTTAATTGGGCATCTGCATCACGAAGTTGCGCTGAATTCACATCCTCATAAATATCAGAACCGAATCCTGAAATATCAGCATATACTTTAAAAGCAATCGCACATATAACGACTACCACAGCCGCGGCACCTAAAATCCAATAGGTTTTCTTTTCTTTAGGTAACCATTTTGAGGATCTAAGAGCCTTTAAATTGAATGAATTCACTTTTTTATTATCGCGGCGACTAGGGGCTTGATTATTTTGATTATCTTGCTTTGTCATAAGCGCTCCTCTGGAGAATTATTAGGAAAATTGCTGGGTTTTCTTTGCTAAAAATATCTGGTTTATCTTGTGAAACTTAAGCAATCTATACCAATTTACATTATAGCATAATGAAATTTAACTTCATTTCAATTTAAAAAATCTTAATAATTATATATGTGAAAAAACCATTAAGTTTGCATGACCGCCCTTAATGGTTACATTATGATATTTAATCTTTTTGTTGCGTTAAAATAATTGGGCCATCTTCAGTGATGGCTAAGGTATGCTCATACTGCGCTGAACGTCCGCCGTCAATTGTGCGTGCAGTCCAACCGTTAGCGTCCATTTGTGATTGCCATTTACCCGTGTTGACCATTGGTTCAATAGTAATCGTCATGCCAGCACGTAAACGTTGTCCTTTTCCAGCTACACCAAAATGGGGTACAGATGGTCCTTCGTGCATAGTTGGTTGAATACCGTGACCCACGAACTCACGCACAACTGAAAAACCTTGGCCTTCAACATATGTT
>NZ_JBOEQF010000190.1:0-4025 GCF_050689315.1 Aerococcus sp. L_32 | reverse complement strand
ACCAGCACCCGTTGTATCCACTACATTCCCTTTAATCGCTGGCACATGGACAGCCATTTCTCCATCATGGTAACGGACCCCATCACCACCCATTGTAATCAATAACTGGGCTGGGTATTGGCCCAATAATGCATCCGTTTCCAAATCACCAAACATCGCTTTAGCTTCTGTTTCATTTGGCAATAAATAGTCTACTTTCTCTAAATAGCCTTTGTCAATTTCAATAAAAGGCGCTGGATCATAAGTCACCTGAATGTCATGCGTGTCTGCCAAATCGATTAAATACTGAATAGATGGCATAGGGATTTCATTTTGAATCACGAAATAGGTACAAGCTAACAAGTCCGCTTCCACTGATTTCAAGTAGTCAACGGTGACTTCTTGGTTAGCACCAGGCACATAAACGATGGCATTATCCCCTTCAAAAACAGTAATATGAGCTGAACCTGTTGTCGTATTTTCAATTGTTTTAACAGCTGTCACATCCACACCATTTCGCGCCAAATTCGCCTTAGTTTCTTGTCCAAATTGGTCGCTACCAACGCAACCAAACATTTGCACTTGTCCACCTAGTCTTGCTGCTGCTACCGCTTGGTTGGCCCCTTTACCACCAAAAGTTGTTTCAAAAGCTTGCCCATAAACCGTTTCACCTTGCTTTGGCACGCGGTTTGTCGTTACAACGAAATCTGTTGAAATACTACCAATTACACCGATCATTTAAAATTCCTCCTCATGTATCACTATTACCATTATTATACGTTATTAATGCCAACTAAACAGAATTTTTCCAAAAAAAAGAAGCCGCGCAATACACACGACTCCCCTTTCACAAGCATAAAGCTAATCTAACTCTAAATGTTCTCTAAGTTCTGCAGATATTTCTGAAATTTGCGATTCAGATAGGATATTGTAGTAAATACCTGTCGACATATCGCCCGTACCTACTAAAGTAGTAGATTCAACATTTTCAGAATCAACTCGGTAGTTCAAGGCTAATTGGGTCATATCTGAAACAGTTAAGTCAGTAACCACATTGGCTTGAACGGTGTCGAATAAGCTACCTAGAGACCCAATATTAGACACGTCAGAATACTTGTCTAAGATGGCTAATAGAACTTGGCGTTGACGGTCAGCACGGCCATAGTCACCATTTGGATCATCGTAACGGTTACGGACGTATGCTAGGGCTTCAGCACCTGTTTCCAAAGTAATTTGACCTTCTGGGAAGGTATATTCATCTTGAGAGAAACTGAAATCATTGTATAAGGATACCCCACCAATTGCATCGATGATGTTCATCATACCCGTCATATTCACTAAGGCATAGTAGTCAACCGGCACGTTCAATAGGTTTTGAACTGCATTGATTGAACCAGATGCCCCACCGGCCATGGCATAAGCACCGTTAATCTTGAAATCAATACTTGAAATATAAGTATCACGTGGAATGGATACCATTTTAGCAGTTTGTGTATTCGGGTTAATGGTCACAAGAATCATGACGTCAGTATTTTGCTCACCAGTCGTTCTTGTCCCCCCTGAGTCCATCCCCATGAGTAAAATAGAAATTGGCTCTTTATCTGAAACAGTCACTTTTTCATCACGAACTTCTTCTACCGGATCCGCACCATCAGCGTCCGCTGGTTGATAAATCGCGTCTCCTGTTTGGTCGATTCGGTAGTATGAGTATGCAAGAATCCCGCCCCCAATAATTAAAAAGGCTAACAATACCCAACCAAAACAACCCAATAATCCACGACGTTTCTTACGAGGATGCTCCCCATGATACGCATCCCCCTGACTTCTACGATGGCGACTTTCTCTATTTGCCATATAAACCCTCCTCAAAGATAGATATAAAAATTTTTACAAATTTTATGCTATTTATTATTCTATGATTTATTCTGTAACGGTACTGTCTTCAACAGGCATATCGGTCACAGGTTCTTCAAATGTAACCGGCGCTTCTGAAGTGTCAGGTGCTTCTTGACTCGTTTCCGGCACGCTTTCTTCAGGTACTGTCATTGATTCTGATGTTGCCGGCGCTTCATCACTATAAGTATTGCTATAGCTATCTGTATAATTAGATGTTTCCGAATAAGTAGATGGATCGTCATATGTTCCCGTGTCTTCTCCCGTAGTTGTGTCGCCGTAAGTATCTAACTCATTACTTGTATCCTCAGTCACAGTGCCACTTGGGTCAAAGCCAGCAGTTATATGTTCTAGCAATTCATCATCTAAAGTAGTCGGAATTGTTTGATTTTCATTTTCATCGATTAAGGCTGTGTTCCCTGTTGATTCTAAGTAGTCATTAATTGAATAACCAAATATGTATTTGACTAGTTCATTCAAGTCTTCCCTTGAATATACCCCTGGTTGAATGGCCATTTCGTCATCTGTTAAGACGCCGTCCCAATTCAAGTCAGACACTGGGAAGTAGGTTGATTCAACCCCATACTCTACAGGGTAAACAATGGCTGAATTAGTTGCTTCATAATCGATGTTATCTTGCATGATGGTTACATTTTCTAAACGCTCTAATTCTGGAATTAACATGTAGTAACCAAAATCAAGGTTTAGGTCAACATAGTCATCAAACACTAATTTATTTAATTTATCCAAAGCTGGTAGGTATTTGGCTTGTAAGGCAAACATATTATCCACTGTAATATTTGTTTTAATATCATCACCTACAGCATCTAAGATGTCATTGTAATTGGTAATCGTCCCAAGTGAAATGACCTTATCTACTACCGCTTCGATTAATTGTTGTTGTCGTTTTTCACGGCCAATATCACCTTCAGGATCCGATTTACGCATCCGGACGTATTGCATGGCTTCTAAACCAGATAGCGTACGTGTTTCACCTTCTGTAAACTCTACACCATTCTGTGTAAAAGTTAAGGTTGGCGTAATATCGACACCACCCAAGGCATCAATCACGTCCATAAACCCTTGCATATTGACATTCACATAATAATCAATTGGCATATCTAAATAGCGTTGTAGGGAATTAATTGTTCCTTCAATCCCATTATAATTCATATAAGCATGGTTTAATTTATCAAATTCATCCGTATCACTTTGGACCCCTAAGGCATCTCTTGGAATAGATACGACAGTTGATTCGTTGGTCTTTGGATTAATGGTGAAGACCATCATTACATCCGTCCGCGTCTCCTCAACATCCTCGTAATAAAGCGCCCCGCTATCAAGACCTGTTAGTAAAATAGTAATTGGTTCGCCATTTTTTAATTGGGCATCTGCATCACGAAGTTGCGCTGAATTCACATCCTCATAAATATCAGAACCGAATCCTGAAATATCAGCATATACTTTAAAAGCAATCGCACATATAAAGACTACCACAGCCGCGGCACCTAAAATCCAATAGGTTTTCTTTTCTTTGGGTAACCATTTTGATGATGTAAGGGCCTTTAAATTGAATGAATTCGCTTTTTTATTATCGCGGCGACTAGGGGCTTGATTTTTTTGATTATCTTGCTTTGTCATAAGCGCTCCTCTGGAGAATTATTAGGAAAATTGCTGGGTTTTCTTTGCTAGAAATATCTGGTTTATCTTGTGAAACTTAAGCAATCTATACCAATTTATATTATAGCATAATGAAATTTAACTTCATTTTAATTTAAATAATCTTAATAATTATTTATGTGAAAAAACCATTAAGTTTGCATGACCGCCCTTAATGGTTACATTCATTTCTTTAATCTTTTTGTTGCGTTAAAATAATTGGGCCATCTTCAGTGATGGCTAAGGTATGCTCATACTGTGCTGAACGTCCGCCGTCAATTGTGCGGGCAGTCCAACCATTAGCGTCCATTTTTGATTGCCATTTACCAGTGTTGACCATTGGTTCAATAGTAATCGTCATGCCAGCACGTAAACGTTGTCCTTTTCCAGCTACACCAAAATGCGGTACAGATGGTCCTTCGTGCATAGTTGGTTGAATACCGTGACCCACGAACTCACGCACAACTGAAAAACCTTGGCCTTCAACATATGTC
>NZ_JBOEQF010000189.1:0-4027 GCF_050689315.1 Aerococcus sp. L_32 | reverse complement strand
ATCTTCAGCGTAACCTTTTAAGTATTGTAAGATCATTGCTGAAACTTCTTGTGGCGTATATTTTTTATCTTCAACTTCTACAGTATAGTTGTCTTCACCAATGTGACGTTTGATTGAAGCAATCGCGTTAGGATTTGTTACCATTGAACGTTTTGCTACTTCACCAACTTGGCGTTCGCCATTTTTGAATGAAACAACTGAAGGTGTTGTACGGTTACCTTCTGGGTTAGCGATAATTTTAGGTTCGCCACCTTCTAATACAGAAACTGCAGAGTTAGTAGTACCTAAGTCAATTCCGATAATTTTTGCCATAATAAAACACGTCTCCTTTTTTAATTAATCTATCAATTTAAATGAATTTATCTGTGGTTAGAATCTATGTTAAATGAATTATTGTGCAATAGAAACCATCGCAGGTCTTAGTACACGATCTTTTAATACATACCCCTTTTGGAAAACAGCCACTACTTCTTCAGCTTGCTGGCCTTCTTCAGCCGGCACCGCACTTACAGATTGGTGGAAGTTTGGGTCGAAGAGTTCACCTTTAGGATCAATGACTTCAACGCCTTCCTCTGTTAAAGCTTGTAATAAGCTTGCGTGTACCATTTCGATACCCTTCACTAATTGCTGAGATGACTCATCACCCTTAGCTAATTCTAAAGCGCGTTCCAAGTTATCGATAGCTGGTAAAATACCCTTAGCTAAATTCTGTGACCGATACTTTGAAGCAGATTCACGTTCAGATTGGTTACGACGGTGCATGTTTTGAATTTCAGCAGATAGACGCATAATTTGGTCATCTTTAGCCGCTAATTCAGCTTGAAGAGAGGCTAACTCGCTATCTTCTTCAGTTACTGTTTCAACTTGCTCGTCTTGAACGTCAGTTTCAATGATTTCTTCATCAACATTTAAATCTTGTTGATTGTCGTCCATTTTTGTCAATTGATAGACCTCCTAAGATTTATAATAATTGTCCAGGTATCTAGCCATTTCTTTTGAAATACTTTGGAAAAGCTGCGCCATACGAATGTAGGACATACTTTCCTGACCAAGTACCGCAAAAGTAATTAACTTACCTGATTTTACAGTACCCATGCTAGTAGACATTAAACTCATATTCTCCAGTGTCGGATCTTTAAGTTCTTTACCCACTCTCACTTGGATACCTTGGTCTGTGATATTAATCAGTGAAGCAATCACTGATCGGTCTTCTAGTAATTGACTTAATTGTGCAATACTAGTCCCATTAGCTGAATCAGCTAATGAAGAAAATAAATAATTTTGACCATTTACCCTCATGCCATCACTATTGAATTGATTCATAAACCGGTGTATCAAATGACTACTATCTTCATCAGACCGGTTCATTTGCTCAATATCTTTTAAATAGTGTGTTTGCAGCCTTTCAATCACCGTTGCAAGCTCAAGGCCCACAAGTTCTTGATTCATAATCTCTGCAATACCCTCAATCAATCGCGGTGTAACCACCTCATTGAATGTCACAATTTGATTGCGAATGACACCTTTATCTGTCACCAATATGACCATTGCTTGGTCAGCGGTTAAAGACAATACTTGAAAATTGGCCAATCGTTGCCTTGCAATATCTGGCCCCATCGAAATAACGACGCTTTCTGAAAGCGAGGCTAAAGTCGCAGCCGTTTTTCGAATCACTTGACTCAAATCGTTATAAGGATCGTGGAATATCTCTCTAAGTAAAGCATCTTCCTCTTCCTCAAGCTCTAAATCAATCAATCCACCATAATATGGCATGATGTGATTAATATAGTAACGATAACCCGCCTCAGCTGGCACTCGTCCAGATGATGAATGGGTTTTGGAAATCAATGATAAATCTTCAAGTCTGGCTAATTCATTACGTATTGTAGCTGAACTTGCGTTTATTTCTTGATGTTGAGATAAAGTTTTCGAACCGACTGGTAATTGGTATTTTGAATAATGGTCAATTACCGCCTGTAAAATTAAACTTTGTCGTTTTGTTAACATCTTATCACCTCATTAGCACTTAACAACTCTGACTGCTAACATGTTTATAATATAGCATCTATCACTTCTTTTGTCAATAATAGTCAAACTTTTTTTTGACTTTTTTTGACATTTAAACCTTCCTATAAAATTTGGGCTTTTGACGCTTGCAGGAAAAGCCATTTCAATCCCCTATCCAATAGAAAAAAGGACACCAGACTATTTGTAATAGTCCGTTGCCCTTTCGACTTGTATATTTTATCGATACGCCTATTTGTTGTCACGTAACCAGTTAGTTGCTGATGTTGCTAAGGTAGCAGATCCAACAATTAATGCTTCTTCGTTGAATTGTACTAATGGGTGGTGAACAGGGTATACTTCGCCATTGTCATCTGGTAATGGACAACCAATGAAGAAGTATGTTGATTCTGGCAATTTGCTAGCAATGTGTGCATAGTCTTCTGAAGCTAAGTATGGTGGTACGTTCACCACGTCATATTTATCCGCTAAAGCTTCTTTAGCAGAGGCCATCACTTGTTCAGACATTTCTTTAGAGTTAGTTAATGACGGACAGTCAGCCATTACTTCATATTCAGTTTCAGCACGGAATGCTTTACCAATATGTTCAACAATTTCTGGTAAACGTTTTGAAACATGGTCTGCTGATTCTGGGAATAATGAACGAGAAGTACCTTCTAAGACAACTGTATCAGGGATCACGTTGATAGCACCACCTGGCGCATTGATGTAACCCATAGATAAAGAAGCACCTTTGTTAGATGGTAATTCACGAGCTAAAATACCGTTCGCCCCATTAATAATTTGGCTAGCCACAAATAATGGGTCGATACCGTTGTTTGGCATTGCACCATGAGCACCCACACCTTTAATAGTGATACGGAAGTTTAAAGCAGATGCTAAAGCTTCTTTTTGGTGGATCTCAACGTCCACTTTGTCTCCATTTGGCCACATATGTAAAGCCATACCAGCATCTGGTGCGGGGTTTTCTAAGATACCCTCTTCAACCATGACACGTCCACCGTTTAAAGTTTCTTCTGCTGGTTGGAATAAGAATTTGATTTGACCTTCTAATTGGTTTTCGTTTTCTTTCAACATTTTTAAGACCATTAGTAAAATAGTGGTGTGCATGTCATGACCACATAAGTGTCCATTTTCATTTTTAGATGTACATGCTGATTGAGATTTTTCTGTAATGGCTAAAGCATCCATGTCTGCACGTAACAATAAAGTTTTACCCTTAGCAGAATCACCTAATGTACCTGTAATTCCGTATGTATCACCTACGTTTTCGTATGCAATTCCAAACTCATCAAGTTTTGATTTCACAAGTTTAGTTGTTTTTGGTAATTCAAAACCAACTTCAGGGTTTTCGTGTAAATGACGACGAACCTTTACTGCATCATCAAAAATTTCTTTAGCACGATCCAAATATGCCATTTTTACATTCCTCCAATATTTTTTATTTCCTATTCCATTCTACTACTATTCTAAAAATTGTCTAATCGAATCTATAAAAACGATTAACTAAAAACCTTTTATATCAACGCTTCCCATTTTCTTGATTGTACTTGCACACTTTTTGTCAAAAAAAACGCCAAAGACAAATCCCTAGCGCTCATTTCAAAGTCATATTTTACATATTTTGCAAAAATACTATTTTTGCAAACTTTCTAAATAATTTTCAGCATCAACCACATCTTGATCCATTTGTTTAATCAACCCTTCAATGCCATCAAATTTAAGTTCAGGTCTCAAGTATTTATGCCAATAAACCGTTACGTATTCACCGTAGATTTCCCCTTTAAAATCTAAAAGATGGATTTCTACTGTACGCTTGCGGTTTTTCCCGAAGGTAATATTAGTCCCAATTGAAGCAACACCTGGGTAGACTTGCCCATTCAACAACATCTCAACCACGTAGACACCCTCAACTGGAATCAATGATTCTGCTACAACCATTAAATTAGCTGTTGGATACCCTAGCTCACGGCCGCGTTTCTCTCCATGAACAACGATCCCG
>NZ_JBOEQF010000188.1:0-4036 GCF_050689315.1 Aerococcus sp. L_32 | reverse complement strand
TCCATCGACATCGGCATCGGTCATAATAACCAATTTGTGGTAACGTGCCTTGGTGATGTCGAACTCATTTTGCCAGCCTGTACCCATTGCAGTAAATAGTGAACGGATTTCTTCGTTGGCTAAAATTCTGTCCATCGAAGCTTTTTCAACGTTCAAGATTTTACCTCGAATCGGCAAAATAGCTTGGAAGTGACGTGAACGGCCTTGTTTCGCTGACCCACCGGCCGAGTTCCCCTCAACGATGAATAATTCAGATTCTTCTGGATTACGGCTTGAGCAGTCGGCCAATTTACCAGGTAGGTTAGAAATCTCTAAACCTGATTTTTTACGGGTCATTTCACGGGCCCGCTTAGCTGCTAGACGAGCTTTAGAGGCTACAGTCCCTTTATCGACAATACGACGGGCAATTTGCGGGTTTTCTAGCAAGAAAGTTTCAAAATGCGTCGCAAAAAGATTATCGGTAATCGTCCGAACTTCCGAGTTCCCTAATTTCATCTTGGTTTGACCTTCAAACTGTGGGTCTGGGTGGCGAACGGACACAATCATAGTAATCCCCTCACGCACATCTTCTCCAGTTAGGTTATCGTCATTTTCTTTTAAGATTTTTTGCGAACGAGCGTAGTTATTAATGACACGGGTTAGGGCTGTTTTAGCACCTGATTCATGCGTACCGCCCTCAAAAGTATGGATGTTGTTGGCGAAACTTAAGATATTTGAATGGAAGCCATCTGTATATTGTAAAGATACCTCTACTTCAATACCATCTTGCTCGTCTTCAAGATAAATTGGATTTTCAAATAAGACATCTTTGTCCTTATTCATATACTCAATATATTCTTTAATCCCACCTTCATAGTGGTAAGAAGCTGTTTCTTGGTCTTCCGATCTGGCATCCGTTAAAGAAATACGTAGGCCTTTATTCAAGAAGGCTAACTCCCGGACACGACGGTTTAAAACTTCAAATTCAAAGGTAGTTGTCTCGGTAAAAATCTCTGCATCCGGTTTAAAATGCACAACCGTACCATGGGTATCTGTATCACCAGTTTGTTCAACATCAGATACAATAGCCCCTTGGCGGAATTCTTGGTGGTAGATGCGGCCATTCTTATGGACATAGACATGCAACCATTCAGAAAGGGCGTTTACAACAGAGGCCCCAACCCCGTGAAGACCACCGGATACTTTATACCCGCCACCGCCGAATTTACCACCGGCATGTAGGACAGTAAAGACTGTTTCTACCGCTGGACGACCGGTATTTGATTGGATATCAACGGGAATCCCACGACCATCATCGACAACTGTTATGGAATTATCTTTTTCAATGATGACTTGGATGTGACCCGCAAATCCTGCTAGGGCTTCATCGATTGAGTTATCGACAATCTCCCATACTAAATGGTGTAAACCACTAACTGAAGTTGACCCGATATACATCCCTGGACGCTTACGTACAGCTTCTAGACCTTCCAATACTTGAATTTGGCTGGCATCATAGTCTTTAGCCAATTCGCGTTTCTTGGCCATTTTTTCTTCTTCAGAAACAAGGTCCTCTGGTTGGACGAGTGTTTCTTCATTGATCAACATTTCGTTTTCATTGTTGTTTTCATTAGCATTGTTTGCCATTTTCCCACTCCTATTACGTGAATTATTCAATCTCAATAGCGCCATGGGATTTTAGGCCACGCCTCACCCGCACGCTTACTTATTCCGCTATCGCGCCTGCATCAATATTGAAAACTCTTGGTTCTTCAATTAATTCTCTTTGAATACCATCTAAACTTGTTGTTGTTAAAAAGGTTTGTACTTTCGACTGTATAGACTTCAATAAGTGGGTTTGTCGCTCATTGTCTAATTCACTGAGTACGTCATCCAAGAGTAAAATAGGGTATTCCCCTAAAACTTCATGCATGCATTCGATTTCTGCTAATTTCATACTCAATACAGTCGTCCGTTGCTGCCCCTGGGAACCAAATTTTTGCACATCACGGCCATTCACCTTAAAGGTCAAATCATCCCGATGTGGGCCAACCAAAGTAACCCCTCTGGCTAATTCATGGTCTTTCTTCTCTTTAAATTTCGTCATCAACTGCTGGTAAATGGCATCTTCAGTCATATCTAAAGTCAATTCAATTGGACCACGATAGGCTAAGGTCAACTCTTCAAGCCCATGTGAAATGGTTGAATGGATAGGTTTAGCCCAAGATTCCAATTGGTCTACAAAACGTAGCCGTTGGTAAATAACATGGGTAGCAGACGCCGCTAACTGTTCAGTGAGAATATCTAAATAAATTTGGTCTTGGGTTTCTTTATATAATAATTGCTTGAGGTAGGCATTTCGTTGCTTTAATAATCGATTATATTGGACCGACTCATACAGGTATTTCGGACTCATTTGCCCAAGCTCCATATCAATAAACTTCCGTCTAAGTTGCGGGACACCTTTAATCAGTTCTAAATCTTCCGGGGCAAAAAGGACCACATTCAATTTGCCAATATAATCACTCATCCGGTTTTGGTTCAAGTGGTTCACTTTTGCGCGTTTACCAGATTTCGTGATGGTTAGCGCTAGTGGTAAATCTGGATTCGTTCTCGTTGATATACTACCTTCAATACGCGCAAAGTCTTGTTGCCAACGGATGGTATCTTTTTCATTGGCCGTACGGTGACTTCTTGCCAGTGACATCATATAAATAGCCTCTAACAAAGATGTTTTCCCCTGGGCATTCTCGCCAATAAAGATGTTCACCCCAGGAGAAAATGTGACTGTTAGATCTTCATAATTTCTGAAGTCTTTTAACTTAATGTCATTTAGCTGCATGTCCATCACCATGCGCTTCATGGCTTTCGATGATAAATTCACCTTCATTCGGTATCGCAATAACCATACCTGGATACAATTTACGTCCACGTCGGTTATCAATTTCACCGTCTACAACGACATCATTTTCTTGTAGATACCATTTCGCTTCTCCGCCAGTACCTATCGCACCAGAAATTTTTAATAACTGACTCAATGTAATATATGCTGTTTCAATTTTTACGATTTCAGCCATCATTTCACCCCACATTCATCTTCCAAATTTGCTCTTCACATAAAATAAATCGTCTCTTCTTGCCATCACCGGACACAGCTAGTGGTCCTTAGCAGATTCAACGATTTGACTTTTATTTATACACCTTAATTATACGCCAATTTACCGTATTTAGCAAATAAAGGCCCTGTATTAAAAGTTGGCATTTTAGATAGGGAAATACCTAGAATCTTATTTAAAGGGCTTAAAAGTCAAAAATTGGCACATTTTTATATATAGACCGAAAAAAAAGGACCAAAACCAGTAAATGATTTTGATCCTTATTCATTTGGCTAACCATATGAAAATGATTTGACCGTCGACATCAATTCTTAGCGACTTTCGTCATTTCTTCAATTAGCTTCAATTAGCCTCTTGGTGTACGAATTGGGGTAATCAATTGAACGAAATTGAAGTTATCAGTTTGATCACTTGGTAATAGGGTGAAGGGGTGTGAAGATGACTGGAAGCCAATTTGTACATTTTGTTGACCAAATGATTTCAAGGCTTCACGTAAGTAGTCAGGGTTGAAGGAAATTTCTAAAGCTTCCCCTTCAGCTTTCACTACATTGATTTCTTCTTCAACATTCCCAACTTCAGCAGATTGACTAGATAAGATAATGTCTTGGTCTGAAATATTCAAACGAACCACATTATTTTTACCTTCATGACTTAAAATCAAAGCACGTTCAACAGCATTCACTAATTCACTCGCTGCCACTTCAATAATTGTTGAGTGGTCATTAGGTAATAAACGATCTGTATTCGGGTAGTTACCTTCTAGTAAACGAGAGTATAGGTAGATATTACGAGCTTTAAACAATACTTGATTGTCTGTCACCATCATCTCAATGTCTTCATTACTATCCACAATACGGATCAATTCTTGTAATGAACGCCCTGGAATATTGATATCTAACACTGTATCACCAGCTGCTTCTGGCATTGTTAACGGCATAATA
>NZ_JBOEQF010000187.1:0-4039 GCF_050689315.1 Aerococcus sp. L_32 | reverse complement strand
ACCATCGACATCGGCATCGGTCATAATAACCAATTTGTGATAACGTGCCTTGGTGATGTCGAACTCATTTTGCCAGCCTGTACCCATTGCAGTAAATAATGAACGGATTTCTTCATTGGATAAAATTCTGTCCATCGATGCTTTTTCAACGTTCAAGATTTTACCTCGAATCGGCAAGATAGCTTGGAAGTGACGTGAACGGCCTTGTTTCGCTGATCCGCCGGCCGAGTTTCCCTCAACGATGAATAATTCAGATTCTTCTGGATTACGGCTTGAGCAGTCGGCTAATTTACCAGGTAGGTTAGAAATCTCTAGGCCTGATTTTTTACGGGTCATTTCACGTGCTCGCTTAGCAGCTAAACGGGCTTTAGAGGCTACAGTACCTTTATCGACAATACGGCGGGCAATTTGCGGATTCTCTAGTAGGAACGTTTCAAAATGCGTCGCAAATAAATTATCGGTAATCGTTCGAACTTCCGAGTTCCCTAATTTCATCTTGGTTTGCCCTTCAAATTGAGGATCCGGATGGCGAATAGATACAATTAAGGTGATCCCTTCACGCACATCTTCCCCAGTTAAATTATCTTCATTTTCTTTTATTAACTTTTGCGAGCGAGCATAGTTGTTAATCACACGTGTAAGAGCAGTCTTAGCTCCTGATTCATGCATACCACCTTCAAAAGTATGGATATTATTCGCAAAGCTTAAGATATTTGAGTGGAAGCCATCCGTGTATTGTAAAGCTACCTCTACTTCAATCCCATCTTGCTCATCTTCAAGATAAATCGGTTGTTCAAATAAAACATCTTTATCTTTATTCATGTACTCAATATATTCTTTAATCCCACCTTCATAGTGGTAAGAAGCTGTTTCTTGGTTTTCTGATCTAGCATCCATTAAAGAAATCCGTAAGCCCTTATTCAAGAAGGCTAACTCACGGACACGTCGGTTTAAAACTTCAAATTCAAAGGTTGTTGTCTCGGTAAAAATCTCTGCATCCGGTTTAAAATGCACAACCGTACCATGGGTATCTGTATCACCAGTTTGTTCAACATCCGACACAATAGCGCCTTGGCGGAATTCTTGGTGGTAGATGCGGCCATTTTTATGGACATATACATGCAACCATTCAGAAAGGGCGTTTACAACAGAGGCCCCAACCCCGTGAAGACCACCGGATACTTTATACCCGCCACCGCCGAATTTACCACCGGCATGTAGGACAGTAAAGACTGTTTCTACCGCTGGACGACCGGTATTTGACTGGATATCAACGGGAATCCCGCGACCATCATCGACAACTGTTATAGAATTATCTTTTTCAATGGTGACTTGGATGTGACCCGCAAATCCTGCTAGGGCCTCATCAATTGAGTTATCGACAATCTCCCATACTAAATGGTGTAAACCACTAGCTGAAGTTGACCCGATATACATCCCTGGACGCTTACGTACAGCTTCTAGACCTTCCAATACTTGAATTTGGCTAGCATCATAGTCTTTCGCCAATTCGCGTTTCTTGGCCATTTTTTCTTCTTCAGAAACAAGGTCCTCTGGTTGGACGAGTGCTTCTTCATTGGTCAACATTTCATTTTCATTGTTGTTGTTTTCATTAGCATTGTTTGCCATTTTCCCACTCCTATTACGTGAATTATTCAATCTCAATAGCGCCATGGGATTTTAGGCCACGCCTAACCCGCACGCTTACTTATTCCGCTATCGCGCCTGCATCAATATTGAAAACCCTTGGTTCTTCAATTAATTCTCTTTGAATACCATCTAAACTTGTTGTTGTTAAAAAGGTTTGGACTTTCGACTGTATAGACTTCAATAAGTGGGTTTGCCGCTCATCATCTAATTCACTGAGTACGTCATCCAATAGTAAAATAGGGTATTCCCCTAAAACTTCATGCATGCATTCGATTTCTGCTAATTTCATACTCAATACAGTCGTCCGTTGCTGTCCTTGGGAACCAAATTTCTGCACATCACGGCCATTCACCTTAAAGGTCAAATCATCCCGATGTGGACCAACCAAAGTAACCCCTCTGGCAAATTCATGGTCTTTCTTCTCTTTAAATTTCGTCATCAATTGCTGGTAAATGGCATCTTCAGTCATATCTAAAGTCAACTCAATTGGACCACGATAAGCTAAAGTCAACTCTTCAAGCCCATGTGAAATGGTTGAATGGATGGGTTTAGCCCATGATTCCAGTTGGTCTACAAAACGTAGCCGTTGGTAAATAACATGGGTAGCAGACGCCGCTAACTGTTCAGTGAGAATATCTAAATAAATTTGATCTTGGGTTTCTTTATATAATAATTGCTTGAGGTAGGCATTTCGTTGCTTTAATAATCGATTATATTGAACCGACTCATACAGGTATTTCGGGCTCATTTGCCCAAGCTCCATATCAATAAACTTCCGTCTAAGTTGCGGGGCACCTTTAATCAGTTCTAAATCTTCCGGGGCAAAAAGGACCACATTCAATTTGCCAATATAATCACTCATCCGGTTTTGATTTAAATGGTTCACTTTTGCGCGTTTACCAGATTTCGTGATGGTTAGCGCTAGTGGTAAATCTGGATTCGTTCTCGTTGATATACTACCTTCAATACGCGCAAAGTCTTGTTTCCAATGGATGGTATCTTTTTCATTGGCCGTACGGTGACTTCTTGCCAGTGACATCATATAAATAGCCTCTAATAAAGATGTTTTCCCCTGGGCATTCTCGCCAATAAAGACGTTCACCCCAGGAGAAAATGTGACTGTTAGATCTTCATAATTTCTGAAGTCCTTTAACTTAATGTCATTCAGCTGCATGTCCATCACCATGCGCTTCATGGCTTTCGATGATAAATTCACCTTCATTCGGTATTGCAATAACCATACCTGGATACAATTTACGTCCTCGTCGGTTATCAATTTCACCGTCTACAACGACATCATTTTCTTGTAGATACCATTTCGCTTCTCCGCCAGTACCTATCGCACCAGAAATTTTTAATAACTGACTCAATGTAATATATGCTGTTTTAATTTTTACGATTTCAGCCATCATTTCACCCCACATTCATCTTCCAAATTCGCTCTTCACATAAAATAAATCGTCTCTTCTTGCCATCACCGGACACAGCTAGTGGTCCTTAGCAGATTCAACGATTTCACTTTTATTTATACACCCTTAATTATACGCTAATTTACCGTATTTAGCAAATAAAGGCCCTGTAT
Organism: Aerococcus sp. L_32; assembly: GCF_050689315.1. Lineage (NCBI taxonomy): Bacteria > Bacillati > Bacillota > Bacilli > Lactobacillales > Aerococcaceae > Aerococcus > Aerococcus sp. L_32. The sequence goes on along the minus strand of NZ_JBOEQF010000187.1, from coordinate 807 downwards.
TAAAAGTTGGCATTTTAGATAGGGAAATACCTAGAATCTTACTTAAAGGGCTTAAAAGTCAAAAATTGGCACATTTTTATATGTAGACCAAAAAAAAGGACCAAAACCAGTAAATGATTTTGATCCTTATCCATTTGGCTAACCATATGAAAATGATTTGACCTTCGACATCAATTTTTAGCGGCTTTTGTCATTTCTCCAATTAGCTTCAATTAACCTCTTGGTGTACGAATTGGGGTAATCAATTGAACGAAATTGAAGTTATCAGTTTGGTCACTTGGTAATAAGGTGAAGGGGTGTGAAGATGACTGGAAGCCAATTTGTACATTTTGTTGACCAAATGATTTCAACGCTTCACGTAAGTAATCAGGGTTGAAGGAAATTTCTAAAGCTTCCCCTTCAGCTTTCACTACATTGATTTCTTCTTCTACATTCCCAACTTCAGCAGATTGACTAGATAAAATAATATCTTGGTCTGAAATATTCAAACGAACCACATTATTTTTACCTTCGTGACTTAAAATCAAAGCACGTTCAACAGCATTCACTAATTCACTCGCTGCCACTTCAATAATTGTTGAGTGGTCATTAGGTAATAAACGGTCTGTATTCGGGTAGTTACCTTCTAGTAAACGAGAGTATAGGTAAATATTACGAGCTTTAAACAATACTTGATTGTCTGTCACCATCATCTCAATGTCTTCATTACTATCCACAATACGGATTAATTCTTGTAATGAACGACCTGGAATATTGATATCTAACACTGTATCACCAGCTACTTCTGGCATTGTTAACGGCATAATG
>NZ_JBOEQF010000186.1:0-4039 GCF_050689315.1 Aerococcus sp. L_32 | reverse complement strand
TGGGTTCGTTGTTCATGGAGAGAAACGCGGCCGTGAGCTAGGGTATCCAACAGCTAATTTAATGGTTGCAGCAGAATCATTGATTCCAGTTGAGGGTGTCTACGTGGTTGAGATGTTGTTTAATGGGCAAGTCTACCCAGGTGTTGCTTCAATTGGGACTAATATTACCTTCGGGGAAAACCGCAAGCGTACAGTAGAAATCCATCTTTTAGATTTTAAAGGGGAAATCTACGGTGAATACGTAACGGTTTATTGGCATAAATACTTGAGACCTGAACTCAAATTTGATGGCATTGAAGGGTTGATTAAACAAATGGATCAAGATGTGGTTGATGCGAGAAAATACTTAGAAAAATTGCAAAATTTGACAAATGATAAAATTAAATAAATATATCAATTATTAAACGCTATGGACTTATCTATAGCGTTTAATTTTTTATTAAGTATGCAAAAATCAGAGAAATAGGGTGAAATGTTGATATTATAGGATTTCAATTATGAGTTTGTATAGATATTATTAGACAAATTTTAAATTAGGAGTACAATATAGTAGAAATATAGAAAATATTGGAGGAATGTCAAATGGCATATTTAGACCGTGCTAAAGAAATTTTTGATGATGCAGTAAAGGTTCGTCGTCAATTACACGAGAACCCAGAAGTTGGTTTTGAATTACCAGAAACTACTAAGCTAGTAAAATCAAAACTTGATGAGTTTGGAATTGCATATGAAAACGTAGGTAATACATACGGAATCACCGGTACATTAGGTGACAGTGCTAAAGGTAAAACTTTATTATTACGTGCGGACATGGATGCACTGGCAATTACAGAAAAGTCTCAATCAACATGTACATCTAAAAATGAGAATGGACACTTATGTGGACATGACATGCACACCACTATTTTACTAATGGTTTTAAAAATGTTGAAAGAAAACGAAAACCAATTAGAAGGTCAAATCAAATTCTTATTCCAACCAGCAGAAGAAACTTTAAACGGTGGACGTGTCATGGTTGAAGAAGGTATTTTAGAAAACCCCGTACCTGATGCTGGTATGGCATTACATATGTGGCCAAATGGTGACAAAGTAGACGTTGAGATCCACCAAAAAGAAGCTTTAGCATCTGCTTTAAACTTCCGTATCACTATTAAAGGTGTGGGTGCTCATGGTGCAATGCCAAACAACGGTATCGACCCAGTATTTGTGGCTAGCCAAATTATTAATGGGGCGAACGGTATTTTAGCTCGTGAATTACCATCTAACAAAGGTGCTTCTTTATCTATGGGTTACATCAATGCGCCAGGTGGTGCTATCAACGTAATCCCTGATACAGTTGTCTTAGAAGGTACTTCTCGTTCATTATTCCCAGAATCAGCAGACCACGTTTCAAAACGTTTACCAGAAATTGTTGAACATATTGGTAAAGCATTCCGTGCTGAAACTGAATATGAAGTAATGGCTGATTGTCCGTCATTAATTAACTCTAAAGTAATGTCTGAACAAGTGATGGCTTCTGCTAAAGAAGCTTTAGCAGATAAATATGACGTGGTGAATGTACCACCATACTTAGCTTCAGAAGACTATGCACACATTGCTAGCAAATTGCCAGAATCAACATACTTCTTCATTGGTTGTCCATTACCAGATGACAATGGTGAAGTATACCCTGTTCACCACCCATTAGTACAATTCAACGAAGAAGCATTAATTGTTGGATCTGCTACCTTAGCAACATCTGCAACCAACTGGTTACGAGATAATCAATAATATTCTGATAGAAGTCTATAGATAGAGTGCACACCTTCATATCAGTACTTATATCACTAGGAAAAGACGTCAAACATATTATGTGTTTGATGTCTTTTTTTGAATAAATACTTTATTTCAGAATACAGTTAGGGATATATAATAAGAAAAGTTTAAATGTCAAAAAAAGTCAAAATAAAGTTTGACTATTATTGACAAAAGGAATGAAGGGTGTTATATTATAAACATGTTAGCAGTCAGAGTTGTTAAGTGCTAATGAGGTGATAAGATGTTAACAAAACGACAAAGTTTAATTTTACAGGCGGTAATTGACCATTACTCAAGATATCAATTGCCAGTCGGTTCGAAAACTTTATCTCAACATCAAGAAATAAATGCAAGTTCAGCTACAATACGTAATGAACTAGCCAAACTTGAAGAATTTTCATTGATTTCCAAAACCCATTCATCTTCTGGTCGTGTACCAGCTGAAGCGGGTTATCGTTACTATATTAATCACATCATGCCATATTATGGTGGGTTGATTGATTTAGAGCTTGAGGAAGAGGAAGATGCTCTACTTAGAGAAATATTCCATGATCCTTATAACGATTTGAGTCAAGTGATTCGAAAAACGGCTGCGACCCTAGCCTCGCTTTCAGAAAGCGTCGTAATTTCATTGGGTCCAGATATTGCAACACAACGTTTAGCTAATTTCCAGGTGCTGTCACTTACAGCAGATCAAGCAATGGTTATATTAGTGACAGATAAAGGTGTTATTCGTAATCAAATTGTGACTTTCAATAAAGTGGTAACACCACAATTAATTGAAGGAATTGCAGAAATTATGAACCAAGAACTTGTTGGCCTTGAACTTGCAACTGTGATTAAACGACTGCAAACACACTATTTAAAAGATATTGAACAAATGAACCATTCAAAAGAAGATAGTGACCAATTGATCTATCGGTTCATGAATCAATTTAATAGTGATGGTATAAGGGTAAATGGTCAAAATTATTTATTTTCTTCATTAGCTGAATCAGCTAATGGTGCTAGTATTCCTCAATTGAGTCAACTACTAGAAGACCAGTCAGTGATTGCTTCATTGATTAATACCACAGACCAAGGTATCCAAGTGAGAGTAGGTAAGGAACTCAAAGATCCAACATTGGAAAATATGAGTTTAATGTCTACAAGCATGGGTACTGTTAAATCAGGTAAGCTAATTACCTTTGCTGTACTTGGACCTGAAAGTATGTCATATATACGTATGGCACAACTTTTCCAAAGTATTTCAAAAGAAATGGCAAGATACCTGGACAATTATTATAAATCTTAGGAGGTCTATCAATTGACAAAAATGGACGACAATCAACAAGATTTAAATGTTGATGAAGAAATCAACGAAACTGACGTTCAAGATGAGCAAGCAGAAACGGTCGCTGAAGATAGCGAATTAGCTTCTCTTCAAGCAGATTTATCAGCCAAGGAAGACCAAATTATGCGTCTGTCCGCTGAAATTCAAAACATGCACCGTCGTAATCAAACTGAACGAGAATCAGCTTCTAAATATCGATCACAAAACTTAGCTAAAGGTATTCTACCAGCAATCGATAACCTAGAACGTGCTTTAGAATTGGCACAGAATGATGAGTCATCTCAGCAATTAGTGAAGGGTATTGAAATGGTACACGCGAGCTTATTACAAGCCTTAGCAGAGGAAGGTATTGAAGTAATTGATCCTAAAGGAGAAACTTTTGATCCAAACTTCCACCAATCTGTAAGTGCTGTACCAGCTGAAGAAGGTCAGCAAGCTGAGGAAGTGGTTGCTGTTTTCCAAAAAGGGTATGTATTAAAAGATCGGGTTCTACGACCTGCGATGGTTACTATCGCACAATAGATCAGCTAACATAGCTAATAGGTAAAAATATATTCATTCAAATTGATAGATTATTAAAAAGGAGACATGTTTATTATGGCAAAAATTATCGGAATTGACTTAGGTACTACTAACTCTGCAGTTTCTGTATTAGAAGGTGGAGAACCTAAAATCATTGCTAACCCAGAAGGTAACCGTACAACACCTTCTGTTGTTTCATTCAAAAATGGTGAACGTCAAGTTGGTGAAGTAGCAAAACGTTCAATGGTAACTAACCCGAACGCAATTGCTTCAATCAAACGTCACATTGGTGAAGACAACTTTACTGTAGAAATTGAAGACAAAAAATATACACCACAAGAAGTTTCAGCAATGATCTTACAATACTTAAAAGGTTACGCTGAAGAC
>NZ_JBOEQF010000185.1:0-4051 GCF_050689315.1 Aerococcus sp. L_32 | reverse complement strand
TGCTGATATTGTTACTTAGAAATTAAACTTAAAGGAGTTGCTCAATATGACTGACAAATTAAACTGGGATGAATTAGATTTTTCTTATACGGAAGTACCATACCGCTGGCGTGCATACTGGAAAGATGGCGAATGGTATAAAGCAGGATTAGAAACAGATCCTCAATTACCAATTCGTGAAGCTGCTCCAATCGTCAACTACGGCCAAGGGGTATTCGAAGGTAATAAAGCTTATGGTACAAAAGATGGCAAGATCGTTTTATTCCGTCCAGATGAATTTGGTGAACGTTTAAACCGCGGTGCTCGTCGTATGGCGATGCCAGAAGTACCAGTTGAAGAATTTGTCCGTGCTTGTAAGGAAGTTATTAAAGCTAACCGTGACTATGTGCCACCTTATGGCCACAACGGTGCTGCAATGTTCATCCGTCCTATGTTATTAGGTATTGGTGACCACGTACAAGTATCAGCAGCTGAAGAATACTTATTTACAATCTACGTAACACCAGTTGGTCCTTTATACAAAGGTGGTTTAGCACCACATAACTACATCATCGACCACGAACATGACCGTGTAGCAGCTGATGGTACTGGTAACATCAAAGCAACAGCTAACTACGCATCAACATTAGCAACAGCTAAACGTATCCAAGAATCTGGTTACGATGACGTATTATACTTAGACCCAGCAACACATACTAAAGTAGATGAATTCTCATCAGCAAACTTCTTTGCTATCGAGAAAGATACAAACAAATTTGTAACACCTAAATCAGACACGGTATTACCTTCAATCACTAAAAAATCATTGTTATGGTTAGCGGAACATCGTTTGGGCTTAGAAGTTGAAGAGGGCGATATTAAAGTAGATGACTTTGACAAATATTCTGAAGCAGGAGCTATGGGTAACGCGGCTGTTATTTCTCCAGCAGGTTCTGTAACATACAAAGACAACCGTCACGTATTCTTCTCAGAAACTGAGGTTGGTCCAGTATCACAAAAATTATACAAAGAATTAACGGGTATCCAATTTGGTGAATTAGAAGCACCTGAAGGATGGATCGTAGACGTTGATGAAGATTAATCATTTTACCAAATGCCTTTTAAACCAAGCATAAATTAGTTTAAAAGGCTGATTATGAAGAAAGAAGGAAGATAAATATGTCTCTATCAGTAAACCTACCAAATTTAACAATTGGTGTTGATGCCTTTGATGCAATTGATGAATATTGTAGTCAATTTGGTACAACAGTCGCGATTCTAGGTGGTGAAAAAGCCTTGGCAGCCAGTAAGGAACGTTTAACTGCTGCCCTAGAAAAATCATCATTAGAAGTGGCAACCGTACAAGTCTACGGTAAGGAAGCTTCATATACCAACGTTGAGAAAATGAAAGCAATCAAAGAAGTGCAAGATGCGGATATGATCTTTGCAGTTGGTGGGGGACGCGCGATTGATACAATTAAGGTAGTAGCTCGTGACTTAGACAAACCATTATTCACTTTCCCAACTCTAGCTTCAGTTTCAGCGCCAACTTCGTCAGTATGTGTTATGTACCATGATAACCATGAGATGGCTGGTTTAGCTTATCGTAAAGCACCAGCTGACCATACCTTCATCGATACACAAATCATCGCTGAGGCGCCTGTTGAATACTTATGGGCTGGTATTGGTGATTGTATGTCTAAAGAAGTAGAGACTAGTTTTTCTTCACGTGGCAGAGACCTAAGCTTTGAAAATCGTTTAGGTGTAAATATTGTCAAAGGTACGAATGATAAATTGATGGCTGTTGGTGCTGAAGCTTTAGAAGCTGTACGTAACCAAGAAGCAAACCAGGCTTTAGAAGATGTTGTTCTTGAAATTATTGGTGCATCAGCTTATGCGTCTGTATTAGTGGAAAATGACATCAACTCAAACATGGCACATGCCTACTACTATGGCTATACTGTTCTGCCACAAGCTCATGAACACTTACACGGTGAGGTAGTATCATATGGTATCTTGTTATTACTAACAATGGACCAACAATTTGAATACCGTGATTGCATGAAAGCATTCATGGAATCAATTAAATTGCCAACTAAATTGGCAGCTCAAGGGGTAACAACGCAAGAAGATATCGACAAATTAGTTGATAAAGCGATGACTATGGACGATTTAACATTCTCTCCATATACCATTACCCGTGAAAAATTTGAACAAGCAATTAGAGATGTTGAAGCTTTAGACTAATCAGATTTTCCTCCTTAGAACATGAGATTAAACAAGTAATCAACATACTTAACATAGGAATTCTCCTAAGAACGAGTTGTGACTAGTGTCACAGCTCGTTTTGCTTTATCATATAATGTATAAGCGAATTCTAAATTACACACTAAAGGAGTTTATATATGAAAATTGAACACATTGCTTTATGGGTGACTGACTTAGAACTTGTCAAAGCATTTTATGAAAAATACTTTGAAGCCAAGGCAGGTGACCGCTACCACAATCCTAAAACGCGTTTTTCATCATACTTTTTAAACTTTGATGAGGGCAGTCGACTAGAATTAACGAATAAAAAGCATTTAAGCCCCCGTATTGCCGATGCTTTAGGTTACGGACACATTGCCCTAGCAGTAGGTGATAAAGAGGCTGTAGACGCAAAAACAGCCCAATTAGTCGCAGATGGGTTCCCACTTTTATCTGGTCCACGAACAACCGGTGATGGTTACTATGAATCTGTAGTCCAAGACCCAGAGGGCAATCTGGTCGAAATTACAACAAATTAAGTTAGTTTAAACGTAGAAAAAAACCATTTCACCAGAAGGCGAAATGGTTTTTTGATTAGTATTAGTCTGCTGTAGTAAATGGAATTAAAGCCATAATACGAGCGCGTTTAATACCAGCTGTTAAAGTACGTTGGTGTTTTGCACATGTACCAGTTACACGACGAGGTAAGATTTTACCTTTTTCAGAAATATAACGTTTTAATAAATCTGTGTCTTTGTAATCTACATGATCAATGTGGTTAGCGCAGAAGAAACATACTTTTTTACGTCTACGACCACCGCGGCGTTGTGCTGCCATATTTTTTACCTCCCTTACTTATACCATTAGAATGGTAAGTCATCATCGGTAACATTGATTGAACCAGAACCATCATTAGATGATGGGAATGGGTTATCGTTACCATTGTTAAATGAAGAGGAGTTTTGATTAAAGCTGTTTCCATCAAATGGATCAGCATTTTGATTGTTATAGCTGTTGTTGTTTGCGTTATTGTTATTAAATCCACCAAAACCACTGTTATTATTATCAGAGGCAGGGCGGCTTTCAGTAACTGATTTTGATTCTAATAAACTAAAGTTATCAACCAAAATCTCAGTAACGTATACACGTTGTCCTTGGTTATTCTCGTAGTTTCGAGTTTGGATGCTGCCTTCAACACCTACTAATGAACCTTTACGGGTAAAACGCGCAAAATTCTCTGCTGCTTTACGCCAGATAACACAGTTAATAAAATCTGTCTCACGTTCACCTTGGGCATTTTTAAAGTTTCTTTCAACGGCAACGCTGAAAGATCCAACAGCAACGCCACTTTGCGTATAACGCACATCAACGTCACGAGTTAAACGGCCGACCAGTACAACATTATTAATCATGAAATAACTCCTCTCTCACGAAATATGTATTGTTAATTAGTCTTCGATTTTAGTAATCATATGACGTAAAATATTGTCATTGATTTTGGCAAGACGGTCGAATTCGTTGATTCCTTCCGCATCGTCAGCTTCCATATCAACTAAGTGGTAGATACCCTCTTTGTAATCGTTGATTTCGTACGCAAGACGACGTTTTGCCCAGTCTTTAGATTCATTAATTGTTACACCGTTTGAAGTTAAGATTTGATCGAATTGTTCAACCAAAGCTTTTTTAGACGCTTCTTCCATATCAGGACGAATAATGTATAAAACTTCGTATTTAGTAGTGTTTTCACTCATCAGACTTTTGCACCTCCTTTTGGTCTATTGGCTCTCAACATCCCTGAGAGCAAGGAGAGTATATAATACTCACA
>NZ_JBOEQF010000184.1:0-4158 GCF_050689315.1 Aerococcus sp. L_32 | reverse complement strand
TAAACAAAAAATACAAGTAGTTGGTGTAACTACTGTAAGAGAAGTATTGAATGCGATTTTTCCAAAATAGATAAATACTAGGGAGTTTGGGCCAAACGGTAGCCAAGCTCTCTTTTAATCTCGAATATGAGTCATATGTTAATTTCAGGTTAAGATTATAAATACTAGACTGTATTATAAGTAAGCTTATTGTGTAAATGTAAACAAAAAGTTATACTATTAAAAGCGGTAGTATAGCAAAGAAACCGCTTCATAATTTATTTTTTTAGAATTAGAAAAGGAGGTGAATAAAATGAACGAAAGATTTTGGAAAATTTTGTCTCGCGTACTCATTGTGATATTAGGATCTTCAATAGGTTATTATGTATTACCGTTACTTTGGGACATGATCAATATCAATATTAGCTTTGTCTATTCTCCATTGTTTAACATCGTACTTGGTGCAATTATTCTTTTTCTTATTTACGGATTAACACAGCCTTTATTGATGCGTTTTATTCGCAATATCGAGCGTGACATGCGTCAGTTATCGATCGAAAAGGTTTTAGTTTCTGCAGTAGGTGTTATTATTGGACTAGTTTTAGCTTGGTTAATCAACATTCCCTTAGTGGCGATTGGGTGGCCATTCATTTCAAATATCTTGCCAATTGTCTTAACCATTGTCTTAGGTGTATTAGGTTTCTATATCTTCTCTAATAAGAGCGCTGAGATTATGGAAATGCTTACCCGTTTTCCGCAGGTGAGACGTAGTGAATCAACGGATAGGGCTATTACTGAAGATGCACAATCCGATAAGGAAACACATGAAAGTGACTTATCAACTCACTCAGAGGGCCATGATATGTATACGGATGCCTTACTGTCACTTAGACAAGCTGCGGATGAGGCTTATCAACCCTATAAGATTTTAGATACATCAGTGATTATCGATGGGCGGATTTTAGATGTCTTAAAAGCCGGCTTTATCGAAGGCGTGATAGTAGTACCTAACTTTGTCTTGAAAGAATTACAATACATTGCGGATTCAGCAGATTCATTGAAACGGGTTCGTGGCCGACGCGGTTTGGATATTTTAAATCAAATCCAAGCGCTAGATGATGTGATTGTAGATTTCTACGCCGGCGATTTCGATGATGAATCGGAAGTAGACTTAAAATTATTGCGTCTAGCCAAATTAGTTGATGGTGTTGTGGTAACCAATGATTATAACTTGAATAAAGTGAGTCAATTCCACAAGATTAAAGTATTAAACATTAATGAGTTGGCTAATTCATTGAAATCTGTTGTGATTCCTGGCGAAACGATTTCTGTACATATTGTAAAAGCTGGTACAGAGCGCCAACAAGGGGTTGCCTACATGGACGACGGTACGATGATTGTTGTTGAAGAAGGGAAACATCATATTGATGAGACCCTTTCAGTAGAGATTACCTCAGCTATTCAAACCAATGCAGGACGCATGGTCTTTGCCAAAATAGCTGACTAGATATATAATTATAATGATGGAAAATTAGGTTGGTATTTTTACCAGCCTATTTTGATTGAAAGCATAAGATAAAAGGAGAAATCAACATGTCAGATAAAGTACGCGTACGCTATGCGCCAAGTCCAACTGGCCATTTACATATTGGGAATGCTCGTACCGCCTTGTTCAACTATTTATTCGCTCGTCACAACGGCGGGGAATTTATTATTCGTATTGAAGATACCGATACAAAACGAAACCTTGAGGACGGAGAAAGATCTCAACTAGAAAACCTACAGTGGTTGGGTATTGAGTGGGATGAAGGTCCAGATAAGCCAGGTGAATTTGGACCTTACCGTCAATCTGAACGTAAAGATATCTACGACCGTTACCTAACAGAATTACTAGACAAAGGCTTAGCTTACTATGCATTTGATACATCTGAGGAAATCGAAGCAGAACATGAAGCCCAAGTCGCAAACGGTGAAACACCACGTTATATTGGTAAATGGCGCGATAAATCACAAGAAGAAATCGACGCAGCACGTGCAGAAGGCCGTCCAGAAACAATCCGTTTCCGCGTACCTGAAAACACCACTTATACGTTTGATGACATGGTAAAAGGGGAGATCTCTTTTGAGTCAGCAGCCATTTCAGGTGACTTCGTTATCCGTAAACAAGACGGCATGCCAACTTACAACTTCGCCGTTGTTGTTGACGACCACTTGATGAAAATCACTCACGTATTACGTGGTGACGACCATATTGCGAACACACCTAAACAATTAATGATTTATGACGCTTTAGGATTTGAACGTCCAACATTTGGTCATATGACATTAATCGTTAACGCTGAAACAGGTAAAAAATTATCTAAACGTGACGGGTCAATCTTACAGTTTATCGAACAATACCGTGACTTAGGTTACCTACCGGATGCAATGTTCAACTTCATTACATTATTAGGTTGGTCTCCAAAAGGCGAAGAAGAAATCTTCTCACACGATGAATTGATTGAAATCTTTGATACAGACCGTTTAAGTAAATCACCAGCAGCCTTTGATAACAAAAAACTAGAATGGATCAACAACCGTTACATGAAAGCTGCAGAGGCTGAAGATGTAGCGAAATTAGCGATTGAACATCTACAAAGAGCTGGCCGTGTATCTGAAACATCTACAGCAGAAGAACGCGCTTGGACTGAAAAATTAGTTTCATTATACAAAGATGAAATGTCATATGCAGCTGAAATCGTTGATTTATCAGATATGTTCTTCCAAGATGAACTACACATCGCAGATGATGCTAAAGAAGTATTAGCTGGCGAAGGTGTAGCGGATGTTTTAAAAGCCTTCCAAGCGAAATTAGCGGAAATTCCAGCTGATCACTTCAAAGAGGAAAACATTATGGCAGCCATCAAAGCTGTTCAAAAAGAAACTGGCGTAAAAGGTAAAAACTTATATATGCCAATCCGTGTAGCCACTTCAGGCGAACAACACGGTCCTTCAATTGGTTTAACAATTGAAGTATTGGGTAAAGAAAAAGTAGCCCACCACTTAGACCAAGCATTAGCAAGTTTATAATTAAACATTTAATATCCCCTATCTAAGCGTAAAAACTTGGATAGGGTTTTTTTATATTTAAACGGTACAAAAAGCTACAAGTAAATACAAAAATTGCTTACATTTTGTCGAAAATCACCATCGTATTTTTGTATAAAAATTATAAAACGTTTAAAAACCCCTAATTTATCATATTCTATAAAAATTAGAAGATACAATTTGTTATTTCTTTTAGGAAACTTGTGAATAAGGATTGATAATAGTTCATCTCCACCCCTATACTATGACTAGATTAAACACAATATATAGGGTTAAAAAATAAACAAACCACAATTTATTGTGTTTTTTAATAAAAAGCGAGGAGTAATGACCATGACAATCACAGTTTATGCAAAGAGTGGCTGCCCACAATGCGTATTTGCTAAGAAATACCTTGAAGCTAAAGAGATTCCTTTTGAAGAGAAACGGGTAGATATAGAGGACATGTATCTAGATGAAGTAAAAGAATTAGGTTATTTGTCTTTACCAGTAATTGCAGACTCAACAGGAAACCATTTCAATGGTTATGTACCTGAAAAGATGGAAGCTTTGGTGGAAGCATGGCAAGCATAGTTTATTATTCATTAACGGGTCAAACCAGACGTTTTATCAATAAAGTTCAAGGGTTCGATACTTATGAGATTTCATCAGCAGTAGCACCAGTGACAATGACTGAGCCTTTTATTATGGTGATTCCATCATATGAAAGTCATGTGTATGGTGACGTGATTGAAACGGCTGAAGAGTTTTTAGAATGGGCGGATAATGCCAAGTTATGCAAGGGCTTTTTTGGTGGGGGTAACCGCAACTTTGCCCAATTATTCTGTGTAACAGTAAAGGAACTATCTGCTGAGTTTGATATTCCTGTCTTACATGGATTTGAGTTCCAAGGATCTGCCTATGACGTGGCTAAGTTAACAGAGGAGTTAGAGAAAATTGACAGATACCAAGAAATTAAAAATTGAAAATACGAAAGACATTACTTACTTTAAGCTTAACAATATGGTAAATATCCCAACTGCTGACAAGAAAATCCAATTAAATAAAGACCGTGAAGCGGTTAGGGCTTATTTCTTAGAATATGTGAACCCA
>NZ_JBOEQF010000183.1:0-4181 GCF_050689315.1 Aerococcus sp. L_32 | reverse complement strand
CAAACAAAAAATACAAGTAGTTGGTGTAACTACTGTAAGAGAAGTATTAAATACGATTTTTCCAAAATAGATAAATACTGGAGAGTTTGGACTGAATGGTAGCCAAACTCTCTTTTTTCTCGAATATGAGCCATATGTTAATTTCAGGTTAAGATTATAAATACTAGACTGTATTTTAAGTAAGCTTATTGTGTAAATGTAAACAAAAAGTTATACTATAAAAAGCGGTAGTATGGTAAAGAAACCGCTTCAAAATGTATTTTTTTAGAAAAGGAGGTGAATAAAATGAACGAAAGATTTTGGAAAATATTGTCTCGCGTGCTCATTGTGATACTAGGATCTTCAATAGGTTATTATGTATTACCGTTACTTTGGGATATGGTCAATATCAATATTAGCTTTTTCTATCATCCATTGTTTAACATCGTACTTGGTGCAATTATTCTTTTTCTTATTTACGGATTAACACAGCCTTTATTGATACGTTTTATTCGCAATATCGAACGTGACATGCGTCAGTTATCGATCGAAAAGGTTTTAGTTTCTGCAGTAGGTGTTATTATTGGACTAGTTTTAGCTTGGTTAATCAACATTCCCTTAGTGGCGATTGGTTGGCCATTCATTTCAAATATCTTGCCAATTGTCTTAACCATTGTCTTAGGTGTATTAGGTTTCTATATCTTCTCTAATAAGAGCGCAGAGATTATGGAAATGCTTACCCGTTTTCCGCAGGTGAGACGTAGTGAATCAACGGATACGGCTATTACTGAAGATGTACAATCAGATAAGGAAACACATGAAAGTGACTTATCAACTCACTCAGAAGGCCATGATATGTATACGGATGCCTTACTATCACTTAGACAAGCTGCGGATGAGGCTTATCAACCCTATAAGATTTTAGATACATCAGTGATTATCGATGGGCGGATTTTAGATGTCTTAAAAGCAGGCTTTATCGAAGGCGTGATAGTGGTACCCAACTTTGTCTTGAAAGAATTACAATACATTGCGGATTCAGCAGACTCATTGAAGCGAGTTCGTGGCCGACGCGGTTTGGATATTTTAAATCAAATCCAAGCGCTAGATGATGTGATTGTGGATTTCTACGCCGGCGATTTCGATGATGAATCAGAAGTAGACCTAAAATTATTGCGTCTAGCCAAATTAGTTGATGGTGTTGTGGTAACCAATGATTATAACTTGAATAAAGTGAGTCAATTCCACAAGATTAAAGTATTAAACATTAATGAGTTAGCTAATTCATTGAAATCTGTTGTGATTCCTGGCGAAACGATTTCTGTACATATTGTAAAAGCTGGTACAGAGCGCCAACAAGGGGTTGCCTACATGGACGACGGTACGATGATTGTTGTTGAAGAAGGGAAACATCATATTGATGAGACCCTTTCAGTAGAGATTACCTCAGCTATTCAAACCAATGCAGGACGCATGGTCTTTGCCAAAATAGCTGACTAGATATATAATTATAATGATGGAAAAATAGGTTGGTATTTTTACCAGCCTATTTTGATTGAAAAGCAAAAGATAAAAGGAGAAATCAACATGTCAGATAAAGTACGCGTACGCTATGCGCCAAGTCCAACTGGCCATTTACATATTGGAAATGCTCGTACAGCCTTGTTCAACTATTTATTCGCTCGTCACAACGGCGGGGAATTTATTATTCGTATTGAAGATACCGATACAAAACGAAACCTTGAGGACGGAGAAAGATCTCAACTAGAAAACCTACAATGGTTGGGTATTGAGTGGGATGAAGGTCCAAACAATCCAGGTGAATTCGGACCTTACCGTCAATCTGAACGTAAAGATATCTACGACCGTTACCTAACAGAATTATTAGATAAAGGCTTAGCTTACTATGCATTTGATACATCTGAGGAAATCGAAGCAGAACATGAAGCCCAAGTCGCAAACGGTGAAACACCACGTTATATTGGTAAATGGCGCGATAAATCACAAGAAGAAATTGACGCAGCACGTGCAGAAGGTCGTCCAGAAACAATCCGTTTCCGCGTACCTGACAACACCACTTATACGTTTGATGACATGGTAAAAGGGGACATCTCTTTTGAGTCAGCAGCCATTTCAGGTGACTTTGTTATCCGTAAACAAGATGGTATGCCTACATACAATTTCGCCGTTGTTGTGGATGACCATTTGATGGAAATTACACACGTATTGCGTGGTGACGACCATATTGCGAACACACCTAAACAATTAATGATTTATGACGCGTTAGGATTTGAACGTCCAACATTTGGTCATATGACATTAATCGTTAACGCTGAAACAGGTAAAAAATTATCTAAACGTGACGGGTCAATCTTACAATTTATCGAACAATACCGTGACTTAGGTTACCTACCGGATGCAATGTTCAACTTCATTACATTATTAGGTTGGTCTCCAAAAGGCGAAGAAGAAATCTTCTCACACGATGAATTGATTGAGATCTTTGATACAGACCGTTTAAGTAAATCACCAGCAGCCTTTGACAACAAAAAACTAGAATGGATCAATAACCGTTACATGAAAGCAGCGGATGCTGAAGACGTAGCGAAATTAGCGATTGACCATCTACAAAGAGCTGGTCGTATATCTGAGACATCAACAGCAGAAGAACGCGCTTGGACTGAAAAATTAGTTTCATTATATAAAGATGAAATGTCATATGCAGCTGAAATCGTTGCCCTATCAGACATGTTCTTCCAAGATGAACTACACATCGCAGATGATGCTAAAGAAGTATTAGCTGGTGAAGGTGTAGCGGATGTCTTAAAAGCCTTCCAAGCGAAATTAGCTGAAATTCCAGCTGATGACTTCAAAGAGGAAAACATTATGGCAGCCATCAAAGCTGTTCAAAAAGAAACTGGCGTAAAAGGTAAAAACTTATATATGCCAATCCGTGTAGCTACTTCAGGTGCACAACACGGTCCTTCTATTGGTTTAACAATTGAAGTATTGGGTAAAGAAAAAGTAGCCCACCACTTAGACCAAGCATTAGCAAGTTTATAATCAAACATTTAACATCCCCTATCTAAGCGTAAAAACTTGGATAGGGTTTTTTTATATTTAAACGGTACAAAAAGACGTGTATAACTTGATAGTTTACAAAAAGTGATAAGTAAATACAAAAATTGCTTGCGCGCAATCTAAATTTATCATCGTATTTATGTATAAAAAATATAAAACGTTTAAAAACCCCTAATTTATCGCATTCTATAAAAATTAGAAGATACAATCTGTTATTTCTTTTAGGAAACTTGTGAATAAGGATTGATAATAGTTCATCTCCGCCCCTATACTATGACTAGATTAAACACAATATATAGGGTTAAAAAATAAACAAAGCACAATTTATTGTGTTTTTTAATAAAAAGCGAGGAGTAATGACCATGACAATCACAGTTTATGCAAAGAGTGGCTGCCCACAATGTGTATTTGCTAAGAAATACCTTGAAGCTAAAGAGATTCCTTTTGAAGAGAAACGGGTAGATCTAGAGGAGAAGTATCTAGATGAAGTAAAAGAATTAGGGTATTTGTCTTTACCAGTAATTACAGACTCAACAGGAAGCCATTTCAATGGTTATGTACCTGAAAAGATGGAAGCTTTGGTGGAAGCATGGCAAGCATAGTTTATTATTCATTAACGGGTCAAACTAGACGTTTTATCAATAAAGTTCAAGGCTTCGATACTTATGAAATTTCATCAGCAGTAGCACCAGTGACAATGACTGAGCCTTTTATTATGGTGATTCCATCATATGAAAGTCATGTGTATGGTGACGTGATTGAAACGGCTGAAGAATTTTTAGAATGGGCGGATAATGCTAAGTTATGCAAGGGCTTTTTTGGTGGGGGCAACCGTAACTTTGCCCAACTATTCTGTGTAACGGTAAAGGAACTATCTGCTGAGTTTGATATTCCTGTCTTACATGGATTTGAGTTCCAAGGATCTGCTTATGATGTGGCTAAGTTAACAGAGGAGTTAGAGAAAATTGACAGATACCAAGAAATTAAAAATTGAAAATACGAAAGACATCACTTACTTTAAGCTTAACAATATGGTAAATATCCCAACTGCTGACAAGCAAATCCAATTAAATAAAGACCGTGAAGCGGTTAGGGCTTATTTCTTAGAATATGTGAACCCG
>NZ_JBOEQF010000182.1:0-4264 GCF_050689315.1 Aerococcus sp. L_32 | reverse complement strand
ACCCGCGGTGGTTATATCAAACGGTCTAGTCTGCGGTCATTTAAAGCTTCTGGTATTGAAGAAGTCGGTTTACGCGACGGAGACCATGTACAATTCCTTGAAAAAATGTCTACTTTGGATCAGTTAGTATTCATAACCAATAAAGGGAACTACATCTTCCAACCAGTTTATGAATTACAAGACATCCGTTGGAAAGACTTAGGGGAGCATATTTCGCAAAGAATTTCCTTTGCCAGTGACGAATCAATTATCGGTGTCTTTAAATACGATGAAGATAGCAAAGATAACCTCTTGCTTGCATCAGCTGCGGGTATGATTAAACAAACGGCATTGTCAGAATTCAAAGAATTCCGCGGTTATAAAAACAAATCGTCATTAGCTATGAATTTATCTTCTGACACTGATCAAGTAATTGGTGTTTACCGCATTGACGGCGCAACTGACCAAAGCCAAGCCCAAGTCATCTTAGTGACGCATTTTGGTTTTACCTTAAGATACAGCATTGATGAAATTTCGATTATTGGTGCGCGTGCTAAAGGGGTTAAATCTATTAACCTGAAACAAGATGATTATGTGGTTGGATTGTCATACGCAGCCGTTCCAGATGATAACTTGCAATTGATGATGGTGACCCAACGAGGGCATATGAAACGCTTGAAATGGGCTGAAATTAACGTTCTTGGGCGAGCTAAACGTGGTTTAGTGGCCTTAAAAGAATTGAAAACAAACCCACATCGTTTTGTTGCTGCCTTTGAAGTCATTGACACTAAACAGGTATTTGAAGTGCTTACAAGCCAATCTCATCGTGAAAACTTTAGAACAGGTGACGTGGCAATTGCCAACCGGTACTCAAACGGGTCAATGCTTGTAGACGAGAAAGATCATGGTCAAATTAGCTTAGTAACGCCGTTAATTGACTTCACGTCTTTTAATCCTGAAAAATAAATTTTCAATTAAGAATCCGAACGTCTGCCAAGTTTTTATTGTTTTGGTAGGCGTTTTGTTATAGGCTAAGTTTAGAGAAAAACGATAATTACTTATCTTAGTATTGATAACTAGATATTAACAGCATTCTTCGCTATAATTAAAGAGATGAACATTTATTCGCGGATTTAAATCAAGAAAATGAATGAATGATAAAGGAGAGTTTTATGGAAGAAGTAGTCATTGTTGCAGCGAAACGTTCTGCAATCGGAAAATTTGGTGGCCAATTTAAAAGCATTTCAGCAGTTGATTTAGGGGTAGAAGTATTAAAAGAAACACTCGCTTCAATTGATTTAGACCCAAAAAAAGTTGAACAAGTGATCTTGGGGAATGTATTAAGTGCTGGACTTGGCCAAAACGTTGCGCGCCAAGTCGCCCTGAAATCAGGTTTGTCTAACGAATCTACTGCCGTAACCATTAACCAAGTTTGTGGTTCAGGATTGCGTACTGTCATGATGGGCGCACAAGCTATCATGCTTGGCGACGCTGATATTGTGGTCGCAGGTGGTACGGAAAATATGACTCGTGCACCATACGTGGTTGATTCCGCTCGTTGGGGTCAGCGTATGGGCAATGGTCAAATGATTGACACTATGCAACACGATGGTCTAACTGATGCCTTCTCAAACGACGCGATGGGGATTACAGCAGAAAATATTGCGGACCAATACGGGATTTCCCGTGAAGCCCAAGATGAATTTGCAGCCGCTAGCCAAATCAAGGCTGTAGCAGCGAAAGAGGCTGATCGTTTTGCAGAAGAAATTGTCCCAGTGACCATCCCACATAAAAATGGCGTGCAAGTAGTGACTGAAGATGAAGGGCCACGTTCAGGTATTACACCAAAACGTTTGGGTAAATTGCAACCAGCCTTTAAAGAAGAGGGGACAGTTACAGCAGGTAACTCATCAGGTATCAATGATGGGGCAGCAATGCTTGTCTTAATGTCTAAGCGTAAGGCCGATGAACTAGGGCTTAAACCCATGGTATCCATTGCATCTTACGCAACGGGTGGGGTAGATCCTTCAATTATGGGGACAGGTCCAATCCCAACAACGATCAAGGCCTTAGAAATGGCCAATATTACAGCAGGAGACCTAGATTTAATTGAGGCAAATGAAGCGTTTGCATCCCAAGCTTTATGTGTAACCACAAGCTTAGAATTGCCAGCTGACAAAGTTAACGTGAATGGTGGGGCAATTGCCCTTGGTCATCCAATCGGTGCTTCAGGCGCCCGTATTTTGGTTACCTTGATCCATGAAATGCTAAAACGTCAGTCAGTTTATGGTTTAGCGACCCTATGTGTGGGCGGCGGACAAGGGGTATCCGTCATATTAAAACAGGCAGTTTAACAAGTAGGGTGCACTTGCGCTTTTTCAATATTTAAAGTCCTGCACAAGCAAATGATTTGGTCTCAAATGGGTTCATGGTAAACTAAGATTATAACTTAGAATTTGAAGGGAGCTATTCGATGACAATACCAACTTATACAGCGCATGATGGGACCAAAGTCCCACAAATCGGTTTTGGTACATACAAACTTAAAGGATATGATGGGGTAGAATCTATCCAGTCAGCCTTAGAAGCAGGTTACCGTTACCTAGATTCAGCCTACAACTATGAAAATGAAGCAACAGTAGGTGAAGCTATTCGTCGATCTGGAATTCCAAGAGACGAGATTCAAGTGGCTTCAAAATTACCTGGTCGTTACCACAAATACGATGATGCCTTAGTGACTATTCAAGAATCATTAATGCGGGCAAACTTAGACTACTATGATTTTTACTTGATTCACTGGCCAAATCCAAAAGAAGACCACTATGTTGAAGCTTGGCAAGCACTGATTGAAGCCCAAAGACGTGGCTACATCAAAAATCTAGGTGTCAGCAACTTCTTACCAGAACATATTGACCGCATTGAGCGTGAAACTGGCGTCTTACCAGTGGTAAACCAAGTAGAAATGCACCCTTACTTCCAACAAAAAGCGCAACGCGCTTACCATGAGGAGAAGGGCATTATTACTCAATCTTGGTCACCTTTTGTTCGCGCGAATGAAAAGATTGATAAATCAGTTTTAGAAAATGAAGACATCAAAGCAGTAGCTGCTAAATACGGTAAGTCTGCTGGTCAAACAATTTTACGCTGGCAAACGCAATTAGGGGCTATGCCAATCCCTAAATCAAGCAAGAAAGCGCGTCAAATTGAAAACTTAGACTTCTTTGACTTCAAACTGGATGAAGAAGACTTGGCCGTATTTGACCGTTTAGATAAGCCAGACGGCCGCGCAGCCAACCAAGATCCAGCGGTGTACCAAGAGTTTTAGGCAAATATGACCTGAAATATAGTCAAAAAATCAACTTAAAAGGAATTTTTCGGATTTTTCGAAAAGTTCCTTTTTTCGAATTAATCTATGTTAGAATGTGATTATCATTGAATTCAAAAAGGAGCAATAAACGTGAATAAAATTTTAGTTTTCGGACATCAAAATCCAGATACAGATGCCATTACATCTGCTATTTCATATGCCTATTTATTAAACCAACAAGGACTTGAAGCAGAAGCGGTTGCCTTAGGACAAGTTAATGAAGAAACTGCCTATGCCTTGAATGAATTTGGTCAAGAGGCACCACGTGTAATTGAATCTATTGGAACGCAAACAGATACAGTTGCTTTAGTAGACCACAACGAGTCGCAACAATCAGTCGCTGACTTAGCAGAAGTTGAAGTGCATTCAGTTGTTGACCACCACAAAATCGGTGATTTCACAAGTGCCGCACCATTAACTTTCATTGCAAAACCATACGGTTGTTCTCAAACAATTATTTTCGAATTGTTCCAAGAAAAAGGCATCGAAATCCCTAAAGAAATCGCTGGTTTAATGCTATCCGCTATCATCTCTGATACTTTATTATTCAAATCACCAACAACAACAGAAAAAGATCAAGAAGTTGGTTTAGCTTTAGCAGAGATCGCTGGCGTAGATGTTGAAGCTTACGGTTTAGCTTTATTGAAATCAGGTACAAACGTAGACGCTAAATCTGCAAGTGAAATTGCTGATGGCGACGCTAAATCATTTGAAATGGACGGCAAACCAGTACGTATTGGTCAAATTAATGTTGTAGATGTTGACGATGTCTTGAAACGTAAAGACGAAGTGATTGCAGCAATGAAAGACTTAGTAGCTGAAAACGAATATGCCGCATTCTTATTAGTGGTAACAAACATTTTAACAAGTGATTCAGAAGGTCTGTTAGTGGGTTCTGAAGACTTTATGCAACATGCT
>NZ_JBOEQF010000181.1:0-4284 GCF_050689315.1 Aerococcus sp. L_32 | reverse complement strand
GTTAGTAGAGGCAGTTGAATCAGTTTACCCATCCCTAACCTATATGTGTCATACCTCAATTGTGACAGGTCAATACCCCAAAGATCACGGCATTATAAACAACACACTCTTACAGCCAAACCGAATTTCTCCTGATTGGCACTGGTATACCAAATATATTAAATCACCAACCTTATTCGATATCGCAAGTGAAAATGGTTTGAGTGTTTCAACAATCCTATGGCCTGTTACCGGTAAAAGTAAATCAATTGATTATAATATTGCAGAAATTTTCGCAAACCGGAAATGGCACTCTCAAGTTGCGGTATCCCTATTAGCATCATCAGCTAAATACCTCATTGAAAAGAATCATAAATTTGGTCATTTACGGTCAGGGATTAAACAACCAGAATTAGACGACTTTGTAACTGCAGTAGCAGTCGATACTATTGAAAATGAACAACCAGATGTGATGGCAATCCACCTTGTTGACCTTGATTCTACACGACATGGTTTTGGCGTGAAATCACCTGAAGCTAAGGCGGCCATTGAGCGAATGGACGCACATTTAGGCCAATTATTTCATGCGATTGAAACAACGCCTGCCTATAAAGAAGCCCATATCGTCTTATTAGGTGATCACTATCAAATTGATACCCAAGTCGTTATAAGACCGAATCATCTATTTAAAGAAGCTGGATTAATTCAAACAAAGGCACAAAATGAAATTCAAGATTATAAAGTCTATGCAAAAGCGGCGGACGGGTCTTGCTATATCTATGTGAAAGATCATGATGCATTCACAATGGTACAACTTAAAGAAATACTAGCACCTTTAAAACCATACATCGAAACCTTTTATAATCGCGATGAGGCGGTCGCTTTAGGTGCAGACCCTGAATGTTTTGCCTTAATCGAAGCAAGCGAAGGTTATTACTTTGAAAGTGACGTTGAAAGACCAATCATTGAAGATACCAATAAACATATTCCAGGCGTCAAGCTATTAAAAGCGAGTCACGGCTATAGTCCTAAAAAAGAAAAGTATACGACAATGTTTATGGCAAAAGGCCCTAAGATTAGAGCTGGTGAAACTTTGGCCAGTGGGCGTTTGGTAGACGAAGGCCCAACAATGCTAGCAATGTTAGATTTAGCATTTAAAACGCCAGTAGAAGGAAAAATTTTAGGTCAGATTTTTAGATAGCAAATAATATTATTTGTTATTAAGTAAGGAGGAAGTCATTTTGTCTAAAGGAAAAGAAGCAAACCCATCAATCCAAGATAGAAACTTGGTCGATGAAATGTATTATTTTAATATTGGCAATCATTTTGAAGCGTTTAAATTTCTGGGAGCTAAGAAACAAGTTAATAATGACCAAGAAGGCTACCAGTTTACTGTATGGGCACCGAACGCCAAGTGTGTTTACTTGGAAGGAGATTTTTCCGATTGGGCAGAAGTGCAAATGGATAAGGTTGCGGATACTGGTGCATGGACTATTTTTATGCAAGACGCAAAAGAATGGGACCTTTATAAATTTGTCATTGAAGATCAAGATGGTGTTAAACGAGAGAAGCAAGATCCCTTTGCCTTTGCCGGTGAAGTGCCACCAAAGAACGCCTCTGTGATACAAGATATACCAACTTACGAGTGGCACGATCAAGAATGGATTAAAGAAAGACAGCAATCAAATATGTTTGCTAGTCCGATAAATATTTATGAAGTGCATATGTCATCTTGGAATAGACACGATGATGGTTCGGCCTATACTTTTGCTGACCTAGAAGCAGAATTGATTCCTTACGTTAAAAAAATGGGCTATACCCATATTGAGTTTATGCCTTTAATGGAGCACCCATTAGAAGCTTCATGGGGTTATCAAATTTCGGGTTATTTCTCTATTGCTGGTCGTTTTGGTCATGATTTCGGGCCATTAATGTCCTTCGTTGACGCATGTCACCAGACAGGGATTGGGGTCATCGTTGACTGGGTACCAGGTCACTTTGTGGTAAATGATGATGCTTTAGCTAACTATGATGGCACAGCAACTTTTGAATACCAAGACCCTAATCGTGCTGAAAACGTACGTTGGGGGACTAAAAACTTCGATTTAGGGCGTAAGCAGGTCCAGTCATTCTTAATTTCCAATGCTGTATTTTGGCTCGAAACTTTCCATTTTGATGGTATCCGAGTTGATGCAGTTTCAAATATGTTGTATTTGGATTATGACATTGGACCATGGGTGCCGAATAAATACGGACATAACGTTAATCTGGAAGGGCTTGAATTTTTACGGAAACTCAATACAGAAATTCTTTTCAGAGACCCATCTTACTTAATGATTGCTGAAGAATCTACCGCTTGGAGCGGGGTAACGAAACCGACTAGCCAAGGTGGTCTAGGATTTAACTTTAAATGGAATATGGGATGGATGAATGACACCTTGAAATTCTTCGGGATTGATGCCTTAGGTAGAAGCTCTAACTACAAGTTAATTAATTTCACTTTCATGTATATGCATGATGAGAATTTTGTTTTACCTTTCTCTCACGATGAAGTTGTACACGGTAAGCAGTCTTTATTAGGCAAGATGCCGAATCATAACCGCTATGAGATGTTTGCGAACTTGCGTGTCCTTGAAGGTTACCGACTGCTATATCCTGGTAAAAAATTATCCTTCATGGGTAATGAAATTGGTCAATTCTTGGAATGGCGTTTCTATGAAGGGTTAGAATGGTCATCTCTAGATCGTGAGTATAACACTGAATTCCAATCTTACGTTGCTGAATTGAACCAGCTTTATAAAGAGACGCCTGCACTTCACGAGCAAGATAACCAAAAAGCTGGTATTACTATTATCGAAGCTGATGATGATCAAGAAACCACCTTATCATTTATACGCCATGGTAAAGCAGCGGATGCCTTGTTGGTATGTGCCTTCAATTTTACACCTGTTGAACGTAGTCACTATCGAATAGGTGTACCGTATGCAGGTACTTATCAAGTGGTCTTAAATAGCGAGATGAAGACATTTGGTGGTAATTGGGTGAGTCAAACCACAAACTTTGAAACAGTGGCGGTCCCACATAAAGGCCAACCATATTCACTAGAAATCAATCTACCATCTCTAGCAGCAATAGCCTTTGAACCAGTAAATATCAAACTAACGCCTGAAACAACAAATAAGAAAAACCATTAAAGCGGTTGATCCGTTACTACAGTTTTTGTTGAAATGTCATAATCCCATCATATTTAGGTGGGTGCCTTATGTAAAAAGGGGGAAGGGAGTTTAACTCCGCTACTATGTTAAATAATGAAATGATCGCTATGATTCTTGCCGGTGGTAAAGGTACTCGCTTAGGAAAGTTGACAAAAAGTATTGCTAAGCCAGCTGTTCCTTTTGGTGGTAAATATCGAATTATTGATTTTACCTTGAGTAACTGTATGAATTCAGGGATTACAACTGTTGGTGTCGTGACACAATATGAACCGATGATTTTGAATGACCACATTGGGAATGGTGATTCTTGGGACTTAGATACACGCGATGGTGGTGCCTTCGTATTACAACCCTATTCTTCTAGTGATGGAGAAAAATGGTTTAATGGTACGGCAAATGCCATTTATCAAAATGTGTCTTTTATTGATAGTAAAAATCCTGAATATGTATTAATTCTTTCAGGAGACCATATTTATAAAATGGACTATGCACCGCTGTTAGCAGCGCATAAGGCAAATGGCGCCGATTGTACTGTTGCCGTTAAACCAGTACCCATGAATGAGGCCTCTCGTTTTGGTATCATGAACACTGATGACGAAGGAAAAATCGTTGAGTTTGAAGAAAAACCAGAAAACCCAAAGAGTAATTTAGCTTCAATGGGGATTTATATTTTTACATGGGACAAATTACGTGAATACTTGACGCAAGACCCTGAAGGCATGGAAGACTTTGGTCAAAATGTTATTCCTGCTTATTTAAATAATGATGAGAAACTGTTTGCTTATTCATTCGATGGTTACTGGAAAGACGTAGGTACAATCGACTCATTATGGGAAGCAAATATGGAAGTGCTTGATCAAGAACATCCATTACAAATCCGCGACAAGGGTTGGCCAATTTTCTCAAGAAATACGATAACCACACCACAATTCTTATCGACAGAATCTGTAGTTGAAAATGCCATGATTTGTGATGGTTGTATTATACGTGGCAGTATTAAAAACTCAATCCTTTCTCCAAATGTATTAGTTGGGAAAGATTCAATAATTGCTAACTCAATCATTATGAAGGGATCAAGTATTGGTGAAAG
>NZ_JBOEQF010000180.1:0-4284 GCF_050689315.1 Aerococcus sp. L_32 | reverse complement strand
TTTTCACCAATACTTGATCCCTTCATAATGATTGAGTTGGCAATTGTCGAATCTTTCCCAACTAATACATTTGGGGAAAGGATTGAGTTTTTAATACTGCCACGAATAATACAACCATCACAGATCATGGCATTTTCAACTATAGATTCTATCGATAAGAATTGCGGTGTGGTCACCGTATTTCTTGAGAAAATTGGCCAACCCTTGTCGCGGATTTGTAATGGATGTTCTTGATCAAGCACTTCCATATTTGCTTCCCATAATGAGTCGATTGTACCTACATCTTTCCAGTAACCATCGAATGAATAAGCAAACAATTTTTCATCATTATTTAAATAAGCAGGAATAACATTTTGACCAAAGTCTTCCATACCTGCAGGGTCTTGCGTTAAGTATTCACGTAATTTGTCCCATGTAAAAATGTAAATCCCCATTGAAGCTAAATTACTCTTTGGATTTTCCGGTTTTTCTTCAAACTCAACGATTTTTCCTTCGTCATCGGTGTTCATGATACCAAATCGAGAAGCTTCATTCATAGGTACTGGTTTAACGGCAACAGTACAATCAGCACCATTTGCCTTATGCGCTGCTAACATCGGTGCATAATCCATTTTATAAATATGGTCTCCTGAAAGAATTAATACATATTCAGGATTTTTACTATCAATAAAAGACACATTTTGATAAATGGCATTCGCCGTACCATTAAACCATCTTTCTCCATCACTAGAAGAATAAGGTTGTAATACGAAGGCACCACCGTCGCGTGTATCTAAGTCCCAAGAATCACCATTCCCAATATGGTCATTCAAAATCATCGGTTCATATTGTGTCACGACACCAACAGTTGTAATCCCAGAGTTCATACAGTTACTCAAGGTAAAATCAATAATTCGATATTTACCACCAAAAGGAACAGCTGGCTTAGCAATACTTTTTGTTAACTTTCCTAAACGAGTACCTTTACCACCGGCAAGAATCATAGCAATCATTTCATTATTTAACATAGTAGCGGAGATAAACTCCCTTCCCCCTTTTTTCATAAGGCACCCACCCAAATATGGTGGGAGCATGACATTTCAACGAAAACTGTAGTAACAGATCAACCCCTTTAATGGTTTTTATTTCTTGTTGTTTCAGGCGTTGGTTTGATATTTACTGGTTCAAATGCTATTGCTGCTAGAGATGGTAGATTGATTTCTAGTGAATGTGGTTGGCCTTTATGTGGGACCGCCACTGTTTCAAAGTTTGTGGTTTGACTCACCCAATTACCACCAAATGTCTTCATCTCGCTATTTAAGACCACTTGATAAGTACCTGCATACGGTACACCGATTCGATAATGACTACGTTCAACAGGTGTAAAATTGAAGGCACATACCAACAAGGCATCCGCTGCTTTACCATGGCGTATAAATGATAAGGTGGTTTCTTGATCATCATCAGCTTCGATAATTGTAATACCAGCTTTTTGGTTATCTTGCTCGTGAAGTGCAGGCGTCTCTTTATAAAGCCGGTTCAATTCAGCAACGTAAGATTGGAATTCAGTGTTAAACTCACGATCTAGAGATGACCATTCTAACCCTTCATAGAAACGCCATTCCAAGAATTGACCAATTTCATTACCCATGAAGGATAATTTTTTACCAGGATATAGCAGTCGGTAACCTTCAAGGACACGCAAGTTTGCAAACATCTCATAGCGGTTATGATTCGGCATCTTGCCTAGTAAAGACTGCTTACCGTGTACAACTTCATCGTGAGAGAAAGGTAAAACAAAATTCTCATCATGCATGTACATGAAAGTAAAATTAATTAACTTGTAGTTAGAGCCTCTACCTAAGGCATCAATCCCGAAGAATTTCAAGGTGTCATTCATCCATCCCATATTCCATTTAAAGTTAAATCCTAGACCACCTTGGCTAGCCGGTTTCGTTACCCCGCTCCAAGCGGTAGATTCTTCAGCAATCATTAAGTAAGATGCGTCTCTGAAAAGAATTTCTGTATTGAGTTTCCGTAAAAATTCCAGCCCTTCCAGATTAACGTTATGTCCGTATTTATTCGGCACCCATGGTCCAATGTCATAATCCAAATACAACATATTTGAAACCGCATCAACTCGGATACCATCAAAATGGAAAGTTTCGAGCCAAAATACAGCACTAGAAATTAAGAATGACTGGACCTGCTTACGCCCTAAATCGAAGTTTTTAGTCCCCCAACGTACGTTTTCAGCACGATTAGGATCTTGGTATTCAAAAGTTGCTGTGCCATCATAGTTAGCTAAAGCATCATCATTTACCACAAAGTGACCTGGTACCCAGTCAACGATGACCCCAATCCCTGCCTGGTGACAGGCATCTACGAAGGACATTAATGGCCCAAAATCATGACCAAAACGACCAGCAATAGAGAAATAACCCGAAATTTGATAACCCCAAGAGGCTTCTAATGGGTGCTCCATTAAAGGCATAAATTCAATATGGGTATAGCCCATTTTTTTAACGTAAGGAATCAATTCTGCTTCAAGGTCAGCAAAAGTATAGGCCGAACCATCCTCGTGTCTATTCCAAGATGACATATGTACTTCATAAATGTTTATTGGACTAGCAAACATATTTGATTGCTGTCTTTGTTTGATCCATTCCTGATCGTGCCACTCGTAAGTTGGGATATCTTGTATCACAGAGGCGTTCTTTGGTGGCACTTCCCCAGCAAAGGCAAAGGGATCTTGCTTTTCTCGTTTAACGCCATCTTGATCTTCAATAACAAATTTATAAAGGTCCCATTCTTTTGCATCTTGCATAAAAATAGTCCATGCACCAGTATCCGCAACCTTATCCATTTGCACTTCTGCCCAATTGGAAAAATCACCTTCCAAGTAAACACACTTGGCATTCGGTGCCCATACAGTAAACTGGTAGCCTTCATGGTCATTATTAACTTGTTTCTTAGCTCCTAAGAATTTAAAAGCTTCATAATGATTGCCAATATTAAAATAATACATTTCATCAACCAAGCTTCTACCTTGGATTGATGGGATTGCTTCTTTTTCTTTAGACAAAATGACTTCCTCCCTACTTTATAGCCAATGATATTATTTGCTATTTAAACATTTGACCTAAAACTTTCCCTTCTACTGGCGTTTTAAATGCTAAATCTAACATTGCTAGCATTGTTGGACCCTCATCTACCAAACGCCCACTAGCTAAAGTTTCACCAGCTTTAATCTTCGGTCCTTTTGCCATAAACATTGTCGTATAGTTTTCTTTTTGGGGACTATAGCCGTGACTCGCTTTTAATAGCTTGACGCCTGGAATATGTTTATCGGTATCTTCCAATATTGGTCGTTCAATATCACTTTCAAAGTAATAACCTTCGCTTGCTTCGATTAAGGCAAAACATTCAGGGTCTGCACCTAAAGCGACCGCCTCATCCCGATTATAAAAGGTTTCGATGTAAGGTTTTAAAGGTGCTAGGATTTCTTTAAGTTGTGCGATTGTTAGTGCATCATGATTTTTCACATAGATATAGCAAGAGCCGTCCGCCCCTTTTGCGTATACTTTATAATCTTGGATTTTATTTTGTGCCTTCGTTTGAATGAACCCAGCTTCTTTAAATAGATGATTCGGTCGAATAACGACTTGGGTGTCAATTTGATAGTGATCACCTAATAAGACAATATGGGCTTCCTTATAGGCTGGCGTTGTTTCAATCGCATGGAACAATTGGCCTAAATGTGCGTCCATTCGCTCAATGGCCGCTTTAGCTTCAGGTGATTTCACGCCAAAACCATGTCGAGTAGAATCAAGGTCAACAAGGTGGATTGCCATCACATCTGGTTGTTCATTCACAATAGTGTCTACTGCTACTGCCGTTACAAAGTCGTCTAATTCTGGTTGTTTAATCCCTGACCGTAAATGACCAAATTTATGATTCTTTTCAATGAGGTATTTAGGTGATGATGCTAACAGGGATACCGCAACTTGAGAGTGCCATTTTCGGTTTGCGAAAATTTCTGCAATATTATAATCGATTGACCTACTTTTACCGGTTACAGGCCAAAGGATTGTTGAAACACTCAAACCATTTTCACTCGCGATATCGAATAAGGTTGGTGTTTTAATATATTTAGTATACCAGTGCCAATCAGGAGAAATTCGGTTGGGTTGTAAGAGTGTGTTGTTTATAATGCCGTGATCTTTGGGGTATTGACCAGTCACAATTGAGGTATGACACATATAGGTTAGTGATGGGTAAACGGATTCAACTGCCTCTACTAAA
>NZ_JBOEQF010000179.1:0-4303 GCF_050689315.1 Aerococcus sp. L_32 | reverse complement strand
GCCGTATTTACCAGACCGCTTCCGCGCTTTATTGGTGACATCGGTTCCTTCATATAAAATCTGTCCAGCAGTCGCCTTCTCCAAACCGATAATGGCACGGCCGATAGTCGTCTTGCCAGAACCTGATTCACCAACTAGGCCGTAAGTTTTACCACTTTCAATTTCAAAATCAACACCATCCACGGCAAATACATTGTCCTGTACCGTATTAAAGAATCCGCCGCGAATAGGATAATGTACTTTCAAATCTTTTACTTCAATAAATCCCATTACTCGACCCCTTCCTTCAAGTCCGCAACATCCGCTTCCTCAGGGAAATGGAAATGCTGCCAACAAGTACATTTCACGAAATGATTTGGGGCCAGCTCATGCATGGTCGGATTTTCTTCATGCTCACTATCATCAATCCATGGAATACGACTAGCAAAACGGCAACCCGTTCTTGGCAGGTTTTGCAGTGAAGGCACAGTCCCTTGAATAACATGAAGTTCATCTTCCTCACTCTCAAGCTCGTGTGGCACTGAATTCAGTAGTGATCGCGTATAAGGATGTTTTGGATTGTTAAATAGTTCAAACACATCAGCAATTTCAACTACCTCACCGGCATACATCACGGCTACCTTATCTGCCGTTTGTGCAACTACCCCTAAATCATGGGTAATTAATAGGATGCCAGATCCCGTCTCATCTTGAATATCATTCATTAAATCTAAGATTTGCGCCTGCACAGTCACATCTAAGGCAGTAGTCGGCTCATCAGCAATAATAATGGCTGGCTTGTTTGCTAAAGCAATTGCAATCACTACACGTTGGCGCATACCACCAGATAATTCATGCGGATATTGTTTCATCACACGTTTTGGATGAGGGATTTGAACCTGTGTTAATAGTTCCTCCACCCTCGCAAGACGTTGAGATTTGGATAAACCAGAATGATACAATAAAGTTTCTTCAATTTGATCTTGTATTGTCATCAAGGGGTTTAAAGAACCTAAAGGATCCTGGAAAATCATCCCAATATCATTTCCTCTAATTTTGTTAAACTGCGCTTCACTATTTTCTAAAAGATTATTCCCTCTATAGAGAATTTCTCCTTGGATTTGCGTATTATTTCGATTATGTAAACCAACAATCGAGGTAGCTAAAGTACTTTTACCAGACCCTGACTCCCCTACAATGGCAAGGACCTCATTCTCATTCAAAGTCAAAGTAACATCATCGACAGCATTAAAGTACTCATCGCCAAAACGAAATCCTGTATGTAAATGATTAATTTCTAATAATACCTGGTTAGAGGACATGGTTTCAGCTCCTTTAAAAATGATATTTCAATAAATTTTATAATTTAATTCTAATCATTTAGGTTTTTAGATACTTTACATGAACTAGAATAAAATTTCAAGGAAAAATAGCATCTTCTTCATAATTTATTAACATTTCTCTTAATCGTTTTTAATACTATCTCTTATTGTTTTAATAATAGGAAGAGAAATGAATTAAGCCGCTTGAAAATCATAATCAAAATAGGAAACATGTGTTTGTGGATAAGCCTGTGACTAAGTCGAAACTTCATTCGAATTCCCCTGTTGCTGTAGGCAATTGCCTTGTGGATAGAAACCAAAATTTTGAGTAGATTCCTATGTATAGATGATTTATTCACATGTGGAAACTAGATTCTAACCGACTATTTTTAATGAAGTGCATGTTTCACATGAAACCTGTTGTTAAAAATAGCTGCATGATGATGTGGATAAATTGACGGTATATAAGTGTTTGAAAATTAAATAAAAAGCAAAAATAGTCTATATCATGTAAGGATATATAACATATACGAAAACTAATTGTTGTAGTACAGTGAAGAGGATTTAGATGAAAAGATTGCAATTTTTAAAAAGAGGCTGTGGGTTGAAAGTGGCCTTAAGTGAAAAAAATAGGGTAAGAGAGGTAAAATTAGATAAAAGATAAGCAATTAAAAGATGGTGATTATTCGTATAAAAGTAAAGAGATATATTCATTTGGCAGCAAAAGTAGAAAAGAATGGGTGGAGTATCTCTTTTCAAGTGAATATAGATGTGAAATTTCACAAGCAAATGAGGTTGCATAAAGAAGAAGAAGGTATAGTATTGATATATTTTAAGCATGAATATAACAATCTAATAGGGGAAATTAAGGAGAATTTAGAATGGGTACAATATTAGTTACACTTGAAATAAGTGAATAACGGAGAGAAGTATAAATATAACCTAGAAAAGTAGAATAAGAAGAATTATCTGTTGCTTGGTTTTAATGAGATTTCACGTGGAACTATATTAATAAGCGCGCCCTTCTTACTTGCTTATCTTATTCCAATCCTTACTTAATGGGTAATTTTTAGTAGCAGGCAAGAGTTAATAAGGATCTATTTATTGAATTTCTCTTATATATTATGAATGACCAAGGTCTTGTTCAATAAAGGGTTAATGCATGAGTTTTTCACTGTATTTTTTGGCTAATATCATATTAATAAGGCTTAT
Organism: Aerococcus sp. L_32; assembly: GCF_050689315.1. Classification (NCBI taxonomy): domain Bacteria; kingdom Bacillati; phylum Bacillota; class Bacilli; order Lactobacillales; family Aerococcaceae; genus Aerococcus; species Aerococcus sp. L_32. The sequence goes on along the minus strand of NZ_JBOEQF010000179.1, from coordinate 1,790 downwards.
TTTAGACAGTTTGTAGGGTACAGATTTCTAAAATCAATCACCATTCACCATTTCCTTCACCTGTTAAAAGTAAAATCGATGCTTTACTACAATTAGTTACAAAAGTTTCTGTGATTATAGAATGACTTATGTTTTTTTTTAGATGCTGACACCTTTAATTAGGATTTTTCATAAATATAGAGAAATGTTTCACGTGAAACGTTCGAAAATCCCTCTATCCTCTATGTGTGGTAACTGTTAAATGCCTAAGGTTTATAAAACCCTTACACAATCTGATTAACTCTGGATGATCTTTCCAAATTAATATTTAAAGAGAAAAGAGCAATAGACCCCCGCCACATTTGGATAACATTCAATATATTAGGAATAATTATTAGCCGCTCATGGTTGGTTGCTGCTATAGATGGATGTCTTAGTTACTAAATTACATTGATAAATAATTTTTTACTTTCTTTCTTTTACAAAAAAATATTTTTATAAACATAGAAAAAAAGCGTGATTAATTATGTTTCACGTGAAACAAACCTCATCCATAAAAGAAGACCCGGTTAGTATTACTCTGGTGTGTAAATAGAAGGTTGTAAGATTAATAGAATTTATATGTTGCAGGTAAAGGGAAAATACTAGTGGTAAGAGATTTTAATGGGGTATATTGAGTTTTCCGGGACATAAATATTTATTTTTAGCACACTGTGCACTCACTATGAGTTACACTAAAATATTTTATAGTAGTAAACTAAAGAAATTCATTAAAGTCTAAGTGTAGTAGATAATGTGATGTATTGATGTATTGATGTATTGATGTATTGATGTATTGATGTATTTGTAGCTATTCAATAGCTGGTAAGTTAAATTTCTAATTAATATAGATAAGACTAACCGTATGAGTTCTGCTGATTTAAGATTATACAGGAGCTACTTCATAACTCCAATAAACTGGAAGTCAATTTGATCTTCGATGATGTTTCACGTGAAACATTATTAATTGTCGACTTATTTTCAATATCGACTCGTGGTAAGAAGAGAGTTAATGTAGCATTCCATTCTATTGTCATTAAGGCTGTTAGTTAATCATAGCTAGTTTATTGTATCGGTGGTTATCATATAAAGATATGTGACTAATGATTAAACAATTACGACGGTACCAATTAAGCTATCGGCAAAATTCTTGGGATTATCAATCAGAGATTTACGGAAGTTGTATCCATTCTTATCCTTATAAAAATCATAGTTGGTATAGAGCTAGTAATGATAAAAAGAAATTTTGGACAAAATCCATTCTAATTGTAGCTAGCAGCTAGCTATTGGATAATTGCTTTCATTCATCAATTTGAGCTACGGTGAACAAATAGCTTCTAGTGGATATTGATAGGCCTGTATAATAATCAGTTGCTTTTAGGATTAACTTGCTAAGTGGATAAGATTAATCAAAGGTAAATTGATAGAATGAAATATGATTTCGTTTGAAGCATTTGTTAGTGGACTGTGGGAAGATTCCTGTATCGGAGAGTATACACTTTATAAAACTTGCAATCTTGAAGACTCGCTATCATTAATACGAATGTTTCACGTGAAACATTCATATCGGATATTTCTTAAAGAAGTCTTTGACTTTGATATTTTTGATAAGATATGAATGATACCGATTTAAAGAATCCTATATCTATTTTCTAATTACTTAAAAACGTTTAAAAATATTTATATTTCCCTCCCAAAGACAAAGACAAGGCCATAGCAACTGTAGGAGCTTATCTATTTTTCAAAATACTTATACAATAATAAGGTTTTAG
>NZ_JBOEQF010000178.1:0-4355 GCF_050689315.1 Aerococcus sp. L_32 | reverse complement strand
ACCGTATTTACCAGACCGCTTCCGCGCCTTATTGGTGACATCGGTTCCTTCATATAAAATCTGTCCAGCAGTCGCCTTCTCCAAACCGATAATGGCACGACCGATAGTCGTCTTACCAGAACCTGATTCACCAACTAGGCCGTAAGTTTTACCACTTTCAATTTCTAAATCAACACCATCCACGGCAAGCACATTGTCCTGTACTGTATTAAAGAATCCGCCGCGAATAGGATAATGTACTTTCAAATCTTTTACTTCAATAAATCCCATTACTCGACCCCTTCCTTCAAGTCCGCAACATCCGCTTCCTCAGGAAAATGGAAATGCTGCCAACAAGTACATTTCACGAAATGATTCGGGGCCAGCTCATGCATGGTCGGATTTTCTTCATGCTCACTATCACCAATCCATGGAATACGACTGGCAAAACGGCAACCACTTCTTGGCAGGTTTTGCAGTGAAGGCACAGTCCCTTGAATAACATGAAGTTCATCTTCCTCATTCTCAAGCTCGTGTGGCACTGAATTCAGTAGTGATCGCGTATAAGGATGTTTTGGATTATTAAACAGTTCAAATACATCAGCAATCTCAACTACCTCACCTGCATACATCACGGCGACCTTATCAGCCGTTTGTGCAACTACCCCTAAATCATGAGTAATTAATAGGATGCCAGATCCCGTCTCATCTTGAATATCATTCATTAAATCTAGGATTTGCGCCTGCACAGTCACATCTAAGGCAGTAGTCGGCTCATCCGCAATAATAATGGCTGGCTTGTTTGCTAAAGCAATAGCAATCACTACACGTTGGCGCATACCACCAGACAATTCATGCGGATATTGTTTCATCACACGTTTTGGATGAGGGATTTGAACCTGTGTTAATAGCTCCTCCACCCTTGCAAGGCGTTGAGATTTGGATAAATCAGAATGATACAATAATGTTTCTTCGATTTGATCTTGTATTGTCATCAAGGGGTTTAAAGAACCTAAAGGATCCTGGAAAATCATCCCAATATCATTTCCCCTAATTTTGTTAAACTGCGCTTCAGTATTTTCTAAAAGATTATTCCCTCTATAGAGAATTTCTCCCTGGATTTGCGTATTCGCTCGATTATGTAAGCCAACAATCGAGGTAGCTAAAGTACTTTTACCAGATCCTGACTCCCCTACAATGGCAAGGACTTCATTCTCATTCAAAGTCAAAGTAACATCATCGACAGCATTAAAGTACTCATCGCCAAAACGAAATCCTGTATGTAAATGATTAATTTCTAATAATACCTGGTTAGAGGACATGGTTTCAGCTCCTTTAAAATGATATTTCAATAAATTTTATAATTTAATTCTAATCATTTAGATTTTAAGATACTTTGCATGAACTAGAATAAAATTTCAAGAAAAAATAGCATTTTGTTCATAAGTTATTAATATTTTTATTAATCGTTTTTAATACTATCTCTTATTGTTTTAATAATAGGAAGAGAAATGAATTAAGCCTCTTGAAAATCATAATCAAAATAGGAAACATGTGTTTGTGGATAAGCCTGTGACTAAGTCGAAAATTCATTCGAATTCCCCTGTTGCTGTAAGCAATTGCCTTGTGGATAGAAATCAAAATTTTGAGTAGATTTCTGTGTATAGATGGTTTATTCACATGTGGAAACTAGATTCTAATCGACTATTTTTAATGAAGTGCATGTTTCACATGAAACCTGTTGTTAAAAATGGCAGCATAATGATGTGGATAAATTGACGGTATATAAGTGTTTGAAAATTAAATAAAAAGCAAAAATAGTCTATTTCATGTAAGGATATATAACATATACGAAAACTAATTGTTGTAGTACAGTGAGGGGAGTTTATATGAAAAGATTGCAATTTTTAAAAAGAGACTATGGGTTGAAAGTGGCTTTAAGTAAAAAAATAGGGTAAGAGAGGTAAAATTAGATAAAAGATAAGCAATTAAAAGATGGTGATTATTCGTATAAAAGTAAAGAGATATATTCATTTGGCAGCAAAAGTAGAAAAGAATGGGTGGCGTATCTCTTTCAAGTGAATATAGATGTGAAATTTCACAAGCAAATGAGTTTGCATAAAGAAGAAGAAAGCAAAGCATTGATATATTTTAAGAATGAATATTACAATCTAATAGGGGAAGTTAAGGAGAATTTAGAATGGGTACAATATTAGTTACACTTGAAATAAGTGAATAACGGAGAGAAAAGTATAAATATAACCTAGAAAAGTAGAATAAGAAGAATTATCTGTTGCTTGGTTTTAATGACATTTCACGTGGAACTGTATTAATAAGCGCGCCCTTCTTACTTGCTTATCTTATTCCAATCCTTACTTAATTGGTAATTTTTTAGTAGCAGGCAAGAATTAATAAGGATCTATTTATTGAATTTCTCTTATATATTATGATTGACCAAGGTCTTGTTCATTAAAGGGTTAATACATGAGTTTTTCACTGTATTTTTTGGCTAATATCCTATTAATAAGGCTTATTTTAGACAGTTTGTAGGGTACCGGTTTCTAAAATCAATCACCATTCACCATTTCCTTCATCTGTTAGAAGTAAAATCGATGCTTTACTACACTACAATTAGTTACAAAAGTTTCTTTGATTATAGAATGACTTATGTTTTTTTTTAGATGCTGACATCTTTAATTAGGATTTTTCATAAATATAGAGAAATGTTTCACGTGAAACGTTCAAAAATCCGTCTATCCTCTATGTGTCGTAACTGTTAAATGCCTAAGGTTTATAAAACCCTTATACAAACTGATTAACTCTGGGTGATCTTTCCAAATCAATGTTTAAAGAGAAAAAAGCAATAGACCCTCGCCACATTTGGATAACATTCGATATATTAGGAATAATTATTAGTCGCTCATGGTTGCTGCTATAGATGGATGTCTTAGTTACTAAATTACATTGATGAATAATTTTTTACTTTCTTTTTTTTTACAAAAAAATATTTTTATAAACATAGAAAAAAAGCGTGATTAATTATGTTTCACGTGAAACAAACCTCCTCCATAAAAGAAGACCCGGTTAGTATTAAATAGAAGGTTGTAAGATTAATAGGATTTATATGTTGCAGGTAAAGGCAAAATACTAGTGGTAAGAGATTTTAATGGCGTATATTGAGTTTTCCGTGACATAAATATTTATTTTTAGCACTGTGTACTGTGTGTTATTCTAAAACATTCTATAGTAGTAAACTAAAGAAATTCATTAAAGTCTAAGTGTAGTAGAAAATGTGATGTATTGATGTATTGATGTATTGATGTATTGATGTATTGATGTATTGATGTGTTGATGTATTGATGTATTGATGTATTGATGTGTTGATGTGTTGATGTATTGATGTATTTGTAGCTATTCAATAGCTGGTAAGTTAAATTTCTAATTAATATAGATAAGACTGACCGTATGAGTTCTGCTGATTTAAGATTATATAGTAGCTACTTCATAACTCCAATATACTGGAAGTCAATTTGACCTTCCATGATGTTTCACGTGAAACATCATTAATTGTCGACTTATTTTCAATATCGACTCGTGGTAAGGAATAGAGAGTTTATGTAGCATTCCATTCTATTGCCATTAAGGCCGTTAGTTAATCATATCTGGTTTATTCTATAGGTAGTTACCATATAAAGATATGTGACTAATGATTAAACAACTTCGACGGTACTAATCAAGCTATCGGCAAAATTCTTGGGATTATCAATCAGAGATTTACGGAAGTTGTATCCATTCTTATCCTAATAAAAATCATAGTTGGTATAGAGCTAGTAATGATAAAAAGAAATTTTGGACAAAATCCATTCTAATTGTAGCTAGCAGCTAGCTATTGGATAATTGCTTTCATTCATCAATTTGAGGTACGGTGAACAAGTAGCTTCTAGTGAATATTGATAGGCCTCTGTATAATAATCAGTTGCTTTTAGGATTAACTTGCTAGGTGGATAAGATTAATCAAAGGTAAATTGATAGAAGAAATATGACTTCGTTAGAATCATTTGTTAGTAGACTGTGGGAAGATTCCTATTCCTGTATCGGAGAGCATATACTTTATAGAACTTGTAATCTTGAAGACTCGCTATCATTAATACGAATGTTTCACGTGAAACAATCATATTGGGTATTTCTTAAAGAAGTTTTTGACTTTGATATTTTTATTAAGACATGAACGATACAGATTTAAAGAATCTAATATCTATTTTCTACTTAAAAAGGTTAAAATATTTATATTTCCTTCCCAAAGACAAAGACAAGGCCATAGCAACTGTAGGAGCTTATCTATTTTTCAAAATGCTTATATAATAATAAGGTTTTAA
>NZ_JBOEQF010000177.1:0-4375 GCF_050689315.1 Aerococcus sp. L_32 | reverse complement strand
CATCATACCATTATTCTTGGCCTTCGTCAATGATAACTTAATTTAAATGTTTTAAATAGTTCAGAGTCACTTTAGCGGCATTTTGCCCTGCCGTCACCACAAATTCATCAAAGACCACATTAGCGTCATGTTGAGCGGTATCAGAAATCGCTCGAATGACAATACAATCAACACCAAACTGGTGGGCTACTTGCGCAACTGCAGCTCCTTCCATCTCAGCACATTGCGCCCCTCTAAATGTCTGATATAAATCATTCACTTTATCAGTATCGGCAATAAATTGATCTCCTGTTAAGATCAATCCGGTTGTCGCATTTAAATCTGTTTCATGATAAGCATCTAAGAAGCCTTGAATTAAGTTTTCTGGCGCCTTATAACGGGCTGGCATTGTAGGCACTTGGCCTAATTCATAACCAAATGCACGGGCATCCGCGTCATGGTACATCGTCGCTTCCCCAATGACAATATCCCCAATTTGACGGTCTGGTGCAAGGGCCCCAGCTGACCCAGTATTGATGATTAAATCTGGGTTCGTTTGGGCAACAAGTGTTGTCGCGATTGCGGCGTTTACTTTCCCAATCCCGCAACGGGCTACAATGATTTCGTGCCCTTCGTATGATGTTGTCCATACTTCTGTTGACCCAACAATTTCACTAACACTTAGGCCTAGGTGTTCTTTATAGTAACCAATTTCTTCTTCCATTGGGCAAATAATTGCTACTTTCATCTATTATATACTCTCCTCCGTTTAAATTGATTTAATTTAATTAAACATAAAAAGCGATAATGGTCAAAATGATAATCCCTAGAGTTAACAGGACAATCGCGATATTTAGGAAACGATCAATTTTAGTTAGCCCGAAAAAGGACTTACCTTTTCTAGATTCTCTGTCCGCTTGTTTAGCATCCGCATCCAATTGACCTGCATGTTGACCAAACTGATTTGCCTTATCCGGATTTGCTTCAGCATTTCCTGTGCCGAAAAAAACTTGTTGTGATTGGTCAATTCCTTCATTATCGTCTACTAATGTTTCGTCATCTCTTTCATCCTCTAATTCTCGCTCAGAAGGGCCAAAAAGGCGTTCTCTGAATGACAGCCGTTTTTTATTTTCCTTAGTAGTCTCTTCTACTGAAGGTTCTTCCGCAAGCGGCGTCGACGTTCTAGCAGCGGTCACCACATGGTCGTCCTGGTTGGTCCAAGCACCCTGGCCAGTAGAATTCTGGTCGGTTGGTCTTTGGCTTGTCGGAGAAAAATTTGGATTTTTTCTATTTGTCATTGGTCGTTCTGGTCTAGATGCCCGGTCAGATTGACGATCTTTTGCTTGCTGACTTTTCTTTTCATAAAGAGCTTGGTTGAGCATATCCGCAGAAAATTTTCTTGGCGCATCGAAGTCTTCATCACGTTTAAAGACCTGAGTATTACCAGCAGTTGCATCCTGGTTAAAGGTTGCTGATTTTTTGTGACGGGCATCACGGGGCGCATCATATGTCGTCGATTGACTTGGTCGCTTGCTTTCTTGAATTTCGTCAGCAACTTCACTAACCGTTTTGTCGGTGTGGTCGATTTTATTTTTCAAGGCCCGGTACTGGGCACGTGTTAATTGTGGTTCTTCATCTGGCGTCATATATGTCACCTACTATCCTTGTAATGTTAAAATTTGCCAATATTGAATGGCGTAAATGGTCTTCATATCGGAAATCTCTCCTGAGGCAATCGCTGCTTTCGCTTGACCAAAGTCTAGGTATACGAGTTCGATATTTTCATCGTCGTCTTGTGCGGGTGGCTCTGGTAAATCAGTAACATTTTGGCAGGCATACATTTGAATGAATTCATCATTATAACCTGGCGTCACATAGAAACCGTCTAGTTGCTGCCAATTTTCACCAGCCATCCCTGTCTCTTCCGCAAATTCTCGTTTAGCGGCCACCAATAAATCTTCATTAGGATCTACTAATCCAGCTGGCACCTCTAAACTAACTGCCTCAATTCCTTTTCTATACTGACGAACTAATACGATTTTATCGTCCCGTAAGGCGAAAATACCGACTGCCGGTCCATGGAAAATGAGTTCACGATCTGCAAGTTCACCATTTTGCAAACGGACTTGATGCTTCTCTAAGTTTAGAATCTTTCCTTCGTATAAGGTTTCTTTCTTAATTGTTTTTTCACCAAATGTCATCATGGTCAACCTTTCTTAAACATTATATTTGTACTTTATATGTATATGTAGTGTAATTCTGCTCATAATTTTGGTGGCTATTCTTCTTCATTTTAACATTTTTAACTAAAATATGGGCTAGAAGGCGAAATTTTAGGGATTTATTTACCATTTCAACTGGGTTCTATTGTATAGGAATAAGCTATTGTTTTTAAATACGACTAGAGGCCGATGTTGATTGATCCCTTGTCCCTTATAATAAAGTTAAATCAATCAAAGGAGTGACTAAACATGAACCGCCCACTTCAATACATCGCAAAAATTGGTCAATATCCCTTTTACTGGCCGATGAACGTCACAATCATTTTTCTATTGTTTGTATTTGGTACCCCCTACTACCAAATTACTTTCTGGGTGTTGGCACTATCTTTCTTAGTCTTTGCAATCAATAATATTTACACGGCCAATATCGCTGACCATCAAAGCAACCGTGAAAAATATAAACCAAGACGGGTACCCAAATCAAGAAAGGCCATCTATGAGGAAGCTGACTTAACTGACCAAGAAATTCATTTTTTCCGGTCCGAAATGGCTGAAGCCTTGGATACTATCGAAACAATCTTAGGGTATGAAAACTACAATACCCATTTAAATATGGTATTTAAACGTTATGATACAAGCAAAGTCTTGAAAAGTTATTTCCAAGCCATTACACAAGCGCCAGATCGTCTAAACCAGGCGACCGATTTCCTATATCATGTGCTCCCAAATTTAAAAGGCGCACTTGAACAATATACGGCCATTAATCAAACAATGGATAAATCGCCACGGAAAATTCAAAAGTTGACTAATTTACGTGAGGAAATCGCAGACTTAGCCCAACAAGTGCAAAGTTCATTCGATAGCTTCACTAATAACCCTGAGTAAAGGAGAACCTTGATGACAGAAGACAAAAATCAACCATTAAACAAGCAATCTGATAATATTTCTAAATCAGTAGATGATTTAATCGCCAACCCCTTCCAAGATGCGACTTTAGCCAATTCGCCCTTAGAAAACTTAGCCAATACCGATGAAGAAACTGGTATGGAACAGACGATCTACCAGCAATTATCTAAAGATCGTCAAGACCAAGCTAAAGCCTTATCAGAAAAAATTGATGCTAGTGATAGCCAATCCATCGTTTCATATGGTGCCATGGCCCAAAAACAAATAGGTGACTTCTCACACCAAATTATCGCCCAAGTTCAAAACCAGGACTTAGACGTTGTCGGAGAACAGTTACGGGAATTATTAGCCCGTTTAAATGACACGGACCCAAGTCAATTAACCAACCAAAAGCAAAATCGAATTCAACGTTGGTTTAAGAAACAAAAGGCCTCTTTATATGAAATGAATGCCAAATACCAAAAAGTTGGCTACCAAATTGATGAAATTGCAGGCCACCTAACCCGTCAAAAGAACGGCTTGTTAAATGACAATCTACAATTAGATAGCTTATACCAACAAAATTTGGAATTTTTCGAAGCTTTAAATGTCTATATCGCTGCTGCCCAAATCAAAGCAGAACGACTACGTCAAGAAGAATTACCTGCCTTAAAGAGTCAGGTAACCAGTGAACATGACCAAATGACTATCCAAAAAATTGCCGACTTAGAGCAATTTATTAACCGTCTTGAGAAACGGATTTACGACTTGGAGCTAACACGCGAAATTACTATCCAACAAGCGCCACAAATTCGTTTAATTCAAAATGCCAACCAAAACTTGGCTGAGAAAATCCAATCATCTATTTATACAGCCATTCCTTTATGGAAAAACCAAATCGCTATCCAATTATCCCTATACCGTCAAAAAGATGCTTTGGATGCCCAAATCGCTGTGACAGATACCACTAACCAATTATTAACAGAAAACTCTGAATTGTTGAAACAGTCATCACTTGAAACAGCAAGACAGTCTGAACGTGGTGTGGTAGATATTGAAACCTTGAAACACTCACAACAAAACTTGATTGATACCATTACTGAAACCATGCAAATTCAAGAAGAAGGACGAGCTAAACGTCTACAAGCTGAACGTGAAATGGTACAAATGGAAAATGAATTAAAACAACATTTACTTAATGGTGGTCAAAAAAAATAAAATGAACATTTTAAGGTGTTATCATTTCATCTGATTTAGCTCATATGTTATACTATATATATGGACAAAAC
>NZ_JBOEQF010000176.1:0-4381 GCF_050689315.1 Aerococcus sp. L_32 | reverse complement strand
TATCATACCATTATTCTTAACCTTCGTCAATGATAACTTAATTTAAATGTTTTAAATAGTTCAAAGTCACTTTAGCGGCATTTTGCCCTGCCGTCACCACAAATTCATCAAAGACCACATTAGCATCTTGTTGAGCGGTATCAGAAATCGCTCGAATAATAATACAATCAATACCAAACTGGTTGGCTACTTGGGCAACAGCAGCCCCTTCCATCTCAGCACATTGCGCCCCTCTAAAGGTCTGATATAAATCATTCACTTTATCAGTATCGGCAATAAATTGGTCTCCTGTTAAAATCAATCCGGTTGTCGCATTTAAGTCTGTTTCATGATAAGCATCTAAGAAGCCTTGAATTAAATTTTCTGGTGCCTTATAACGGGCTGGCATTGTAGGAACTTGGCCTAATTCATAACCGAATGCACGGGCATCCGCGTCATGGTACATCGTTGCTTCCCCAATGACAATATCCCCAATTTGACGGTCTGGTGCAAGAGCCCCAGCTGATCCAGTATTGATGATTAAATCTGGGTTTGTTTGGGCAACAAGTGTTGTCGCAATTGCGGCGTTTACTTTCCCAATCCCGCAACGGGCTACAACGATTTCGTGCCCTTCGTATGATGTTGTCCATACTTCTGTTGACCCAACAATTTCACCAGCACTTAGGCCTAGGTGTTCTTTATAGTAACCAATTTCTTCTTCCATTGGGCAAATAATTGCTACTTTCATCTATTATATACTCTCCTCAATTCAAATTGATTTAATTTAATTAAACATAAAAAGCGATAATGGTCAAAATGATAACCCCTAGGGTTAACAGGACAATAGAGATATTTAGAAAACGATCAATTTTAGTTGGCCCTAAAAAAGACTTACCTTTATTAGATTCTCTGTCCGCTTGTTTAGCATCCGCATCCAATTGACCTGCATGTTGACCAAACTGATTTGCCTTATCCGGATTCGCTTCAGCATTTACTGTACCGACAAAAGCTTGTTGTGATTGGTCACTTCCTTCATTATCGTCTACTAATGTTTCGTCATCTCTTTCAGTCCCTACTTCTTCCTCAGAAGGGCCAAAAAGGCGTTCTCTAAATGACAGCCGTTTTTTATTTTCCTTAGTAGTCTCTTCTACTGAAGGTTCTTCCGCAAGCGGCGTTGCTGTTCTAGCAGCTGTCACCACATGGTCGTCCTGGTTGGTCCAATCACCCTGGCCAGTAGAATTCTGGTTGGTTGGTCTTTGGCTTGTCGTAGAAGAATTTGGATCTCTTCTATTCGTATATGGTCGTTCTGGTCTAGATGCCCGGTCAGATTGACTAGCCTTTGCTTCCTGACTTTTCTTTTCATAAAGAGCTTGGTTCAGCATATCCGCAGAAAATTTTCTTGGCGCATCGAAGTCTTCATCACGTTTAAAGACCTGAGTATTCCCAACAGTTGCATCCCGGTTAAAGGTTGCTGATTTTTTGTGACGTGCATCACGGGCTGCATCATATGTCGTTGATTGCGTTGGTCGCTTACTTTCTTGAATTTCATCAGCAACTTTACTACCCGTCTTGTCAGCGTGGTCAATTTTATTTTTCAAGGCCCGATACTGGGCACGTGTTAATTGTGGTTCTTCATCTGGCGTCATATATGTCACCTACGATCCTTGTAATGTTAAAATTTGCCAATATTGAATGGCGTAAATGGTCTTCATATCGGAAATCTCTCCTGAGGCAATCGCTGCTTTCGCTTGACCAAAGTCTAGGTATACGAGTTCGATATTTTCATCGTCGTCTTGTGCGGGCGGCTCTGGTAAGTCAGTAACATTTTGGCAGGCATACATTTGAATGAATTCATCATTATAACCTGGCGTCACATAGAAGCCGTCTAGTTGCTGCCAATTTTCACCAGCCATCCCTGTTTCTTCCGCAAATTCTCGTTTAGCGGCCACTAATAAATCTTCATTAGGATCGACTAATCCAGCTGGTACCTCTAAACTAACTGCTTCAATTCCTTTTCTATACTGACGAACTAATACGATTTTATCGTCCCGTAAGGCGAAAATACCGACTGCCGGTCCGTGGAAAATGAGTTCACGATCTGCAAGTTCACCATTTTGCAAACGGACTTGATGCTTCTCTAAGTTTAGAATCTTTCCTTTGTATAAGGTTTCTTTCTTAATTGTTTTTTCACCAAATGTCATCATGGTCAACCTTTCTTAAACATTATATTTGTACTTTACTTTTATATGTATATTTACTACGATTCTACAGGTAATTTTGGTGGCTACTCTTCTTCATTTTAGCATTTTTATCTAAAGTATGGGCTAGAAGGCGAAATTTTAGGGATTTATTTACCTTTTCAACTTGCTTCTATTGTATAGGAATAAGCTATTATTTTTAAATAAGACTAGAGGCCGATGTTGATCGACCATTTGTCCCCTATAATAAAGTTAAATCAATCAAAGGAGTGACTAAACATGAACCGCCCACTTCAATATATCGCAAAAATTGGTCAATATCCCTTTTACTGGCCGATGAACGTGACAATCATTTTTCTATTGTTTGTATTTGGTGCCCCCTACTATCAAATTACCTTCTGGGTGTTGGCACTATCTTTCTTAGTCTTTGTGATTAATCATATTTACACGGCCAATATTGCTGACCACCAAAGCAACCGTGAAAAATATAAACCTGGACGGGTGCCCAAATCAAAAAAGACCATCTATGAGAAAGCTAACTTAACCGATCAAGAGATTCATTTTTTCAGGTCCGAAATGGCTGAAGCCTTGGATAATATTGAAACGATTTTAGGATATGAAAACTACAATACCCATTTAAATATGGTATTTAAACGATATGATACAAGCAAAGTCTTAAAGAGTTATTTCCAAGCCATTACCCAAGCACCTGATCGTTTAAACCAGGCTACCAACTTCTTGTATCATCTCTTGCCGAATTTAAAGGTCGCACTTGAACAATATACGGCCATTAATCAAGCAATGGATAAATCGCCACGGAAAATTCAAAAGTTGACTAGTTTACGTGAGGAAATCGCAGACTTAGCCCAGCAAGCGCAAAATTCATTCGAAAGCTTCACTAATGACCCTGAGTAAAGGAGAAATATGATGACAGAAGACAAAAATCAACCATTAAACAAACAATCGGATAATATTTCTAAATCAGTGGATGATTTAATCGCCAACCCCTTCCAAGATGCGACTTTAGCCAATTCGCCCTTAGAAGACTTGGCCAATACCGATGAAGAAACGGGAATGGAACAGACCATCTACCAACAATTATCTAAAGACCGTCAAGACCAGGCTCAGGCCTTATCTGAAAAAATTGACGCAAGCGATAGCCAATCCATCGTTTCATATGGTGCCATGGCCCAAAAACAAATCGGTGATTTCTCACACCAAATCATCGCTCAAGTACAAAACCAAGACCTTGACGTTGTCGGCGAACAGTTGCGTGAATTATTAGCCCGCTTGAATGATACTGACCCAAGTCAATTGACCAACCAAAAGCAGAACCGCATTCAACGTTGGTTTAAGAAACAAAAGGCCTCTTTATATGAAATGAATGCCAAATATCAAAAAGTTGGCTACCAAATTGATGAAATCGCTGATCATCTAACCCGTCAAAAGAATGGTTTATTAAATGACAACCTGCAACTGGATAGTTTATACCAACAAAACTTGGATTTCTTCGAAGCCTTAAATGTCTATATCGCTGCTGCTCAAATCAAAGCAGAACAACTACGCCAAGAAGAGCTCCCAGCCTTAAAGAGTCAGGTAACGAGTGAACATGACCAAATGACCATCCAAAAAATTGCCGACTTAGAGCAATTTATTAACCGTCTTGAAAAGCGAATCTACGACTTGGAGTTAACACGCGAAATTACCATCCAACAAGCACCACAAATTCGTTTAATTCAAAATGCTAACCAAAACTTGGCTGAGAAAATCCAATCATCTATTTATACAGCCATTCCATTATGGAAAAACCAAATTGCTATCCAATTATCCCTGTACCGTCAAAAAGATGCTTTGGATGCTCAAATCGCTGTTACAGATACAACTAACCAATTATTAACAGAGAACTCTGAATTGCTGAAGCAATCATCACTTGAAACAGCAAGACAGTCTGAACGTGGTGTGGTAGATATTGAAACCTTGAAGCACTCACAACAAAACCTTATCGATACTATTACTGAAACCATGCAAATTCAAGAAGAAGGACGGGCTAAACGTCTACAAGCTGAACGTGAAATGGTACAAATGGAAAAAGAATTAAAACATCATTTACTTAATGGTAGTCAAAAAAAATAAAATGAACATTTTAAAGTGTTTTCATTTCATCTGATTTATCCCATATGTTATACTATATATATGGACAAAAG
>NZ_JBOEQF010000175.1:0-4402 GCF_050689315.1 Aerococcus sp. L_32 | reverse complement strand
TTTACCTTCATCAACTTCAACTTAAGTGAAAACTGCGCATGTAAAGTTGCATAAATTTTTAGAAATTCGTGCATGTTCGTTTTTTCGAAAAATATTATAGCTTGATACCATTGACATAATAAAATAATGAGATAAAATGATATTTATATTAAAAATATGTTAGAAGTGGGAGATTTCTATGAAAATAAAGAAAAGTTTTTTGGTTACGCTAGCAACTGCGGCTTTATTAGCTGCTTGTGGTAGTAATGAGGGAAATACTGATGCTGCAAATGGGGAAGCGAGTGCAGTAGTTAATTACGTGGCACCAACTGAAATTGCTACAATGGACTCAGTATTAGTAACAGATATGAACAGTGCCAACTATATTGGACATGTTCAAGACGGTTTATATTGGGAAAATGATGTAAATGAAATCCAGCCAGCTTTAGCTGAATCATTGCCTGAGGTTTCTGAAGATGGATTAACTTACACGATTAAAATGCGTGAAGACGCAACTTGGTCAAATGGCGATCCAATTACAGCACACGATTTCGTATATGCTATTCAACGATTAGCTAATCCAGATACGGCAGCGCCATACTCATACTTATTAGCAGGATTTGAGAATGCTGAAGGTGTTTTAAGCGGTGAACAAGCAGTTGAAGAATTAGGTGTTGAAGCTTTAGACGATTACACTATTGAAATCCGTTTAGAAACACCAATTCCATATATTGAAAACTTACTAGCTTTCACGCCGTTATACCCACAGAATCAAGCTTTTGTTGAAGAAGCAGGGGACGCTTACGGTACTGATTCAGATAATCTTGTTTTCTCTGGTCCATTTACCATGACTGAATGGGACGGTACAGGTTTAACTTGGTCGTTAGTGAAAAATGATGACTACTACAATGCTGACAATATTGCCATTGATGAAGTAGATGTTCAAGTTATCAAAGAAGTTTCAACCAACGTCAACTTATTTGAAGCTGGCGATGTTGACAACTCACTATTAACAGGTGAATTAGCTAAGCAATATCTAAATCATGAAGATGCTGCACAACAAGCAAAGGCGAGAAACTACTGGGTAGCCTTTAACTATAATAACGAAGTATTCCAAAATAAAAACCTTCGTGAAGCGATCGACTATGCAGTCAACAACGAAGAGTTAGCAACTAATGTTATCGGTGATGGATCAAACCCTGTATCTACATTTGTACCTGAAAACTTTATCTTTAACCCAGAAACGGAAGAAGACTTTGTCTCTGAAGTTGCAATTGAAGATAAGTACGATCCAGAAGAAGCAGCTAGACTTTGGGCATTAGCACAAGATGAATTAGGTGTCGAAACATTAACACTGAACTTATTAGGTGATGATGATGAGAAAAGTAAAACAACAGCTGAGTATATCCAAGGACAAATTGCAAATAACTTACCAGGTGTGACTTTAACATTGCAAAATGTACCTAAGAAAAACCGTCTAAGCCAGGAAGATGCGCGTGATTACGATTTAGTTATCACAGGTTGGGCTGCTGACTTTGCGGATGGTATTAACTTCTTTGAATTATTTGAAACCGATGGACCATACAACCGTGGGGACTACTCAAACGAAGCTTATGATGCACAAATTACTGCTGCTAAAGGTGATAATGCCAATAATCCAGTAGCACGTTGGGAAAACTTTGTTGCAGCTCAAGAAGTATTAACTGAAGATGCAGCGTGGATTCCTTTATACCAAGAAGTAGAAACACAATTAAGAAATCCTAACTTAGAAGGCATTACTTTCCGATCTGTAGGTAACGAATTTGATCTGCGAACAGCCACTTTAAATAGTGCAGAATAAATACAATAATTGAACAAGTGACAAGACAATCGTTGATAAAATATCAGCGGTTGTCTTTGTTTATGAGGGGAGTATGAATATTTCATGAAAATAATGAGAAGAAAAGATTGACAACGTATTCAAAATCTAGTAAATTGTCTCCATGTTGTAATAAATATCTAATTAAGCGATTGGCTTAAATATGGAGGATGTTCTTATGGAAAGAAAAAGTTTATTTAAATCACTTGCAGTGATTGGTTTATCAGGTTTAGTACTAGCAGCCTGTGGCAATAGCAGTGACGACTCAGCTTCAACTGGTTCTGGCGAAAACGAACAAGTATTAAATTGGACGACAACTTCTGAATTACCAACAATGGATACGACAATGGTAACAGATACAGTTTCATTTGATATGATGAACAACGTTAATGAAGGTTTATACCGTCAAAATGCTGAAGGTGAATATGAAGCTGGTGTATTAGACGGCGAACCGGAAATTTCTGAAGACGGTTCTGTATACACATACAAAATCAAAGAAGATGCTACATGGTCAAATGGGGACCCTGTAACAGCTAATGATTTTGTATATGCATGGCAACGTTTGGTTGACCCTGATACAGCTGCACCATATTCTTACTTAGCATCTGGTATTATCCAAAACGCTACAGAAATTATTGCTGGTGAAATGGAACCATCAGAATTGGGTGCTGTTGCAGTTGATGAGAAAACATTAGAAGTAACTTACGCTAAACCAGTACCATACTTGGAAGGTATCTTATCAATGGCACCATTCTACCCACTTAACCAAGCTTACGTGGAAGAACAAGGTGAAAACTACGCAACTAACTCTGACACAGTTTTATATAATGGACCATTTGCATTATCTGGTTGGGATGGTACAAACTTGAACTGGTCATTAGAGAAAAATGATAACTACTGGGATGCAGATAATGTTCAGTTAGATACAGTTAAATACCAAGTACTTAAAGAAACTTCAACTGCATTAAACCTATTTGATTCTGGTGAGATTGACTATACTACAGTATCTGGTGAATATGTAGCGGCTCGTGAAGGTGATCCAAACATGGATAATGCGCCAGAATCGACAGTATTCTATATCAAGATGAACCAAGAACGTAACGGTGAAGAAACACCATTAGCAAATACAAATATCCGTAAAGGTATTGCGCAAGCGATTGACAAACAATCATTTGCAGACCAAGTATTACAAAACGGTTCCCTACCTGCTGACTACTTAGTACCAGAAGGATTAGCAAGTAACCCATCAACAGATGTTGACTTCCGTGAAGATTCAACTGAAGGTACAGGATTTGTTGACTATGATGTAGAATCAGCACAAGAAGCTTTCAATGCTGGTTTAGAAGAATTAGGTACAGACACTATCACTTTAGAATTATTAACAGATGATACTGAAAATGCCAAACGTTCAGCTGAATACCTACAAGGTCAATTACAAACAAACTTACCTGGTTTAGAAGTTCAAATTGTTTCTGTACCATTCAAAAACCGTGTAGCAGCTGATAATAGTCAAGACTACGATTTACAAATCGCAGGTTGGGGCGCTGACTATGCTGACCCAATTAACTACTTAGAGTTATTCGTAACTGATGGAAACAATAATAATTCTGGTTACTCAAATGAAGAGTACGATGCGTTAATCCAATCAGCTTCAGATGAAACTGAAGATCTGGATCAACGTTGGAGCGATTTAGTCGAAGCTGAAACTTTAATCTTAGAAGAAGCTGGTATCGCACCATTGTACCAACGTTACGGTGCTTACTTAGAACAACCAACAGTTGAAGGCGTTGTTCACCACCAAGTTGGAGCATCAACTTCATTCAAATGGGCTTCAAAAACAGCAGCAGAATAATTTTAGCTAACATTTGAAACTTATTGAAACAACCCGCCAAGCCTTGGCGGGTTGTTTTTATTATGATATGTGAGAAATATTGACGCTAAATGATAATTATGTTAGAATTTGTACTGCTTTTGGTGAATATTTCTAAGAGATTGGCTAGAATATAAATTATTCTAGATATATCACCAAATGGATTTATTTGCGTTTTAAGGTGCGTTAGGACTATGAAGCCCATTGGTACATGTTTGGGTATAAAAAGGGCCTTAATCGCAGATTAAGACCAAATTGAAGGTGGGTTGATAGGGTTTTGCTTACTAGAAGTTAGGTAAGAAAATTAACATGATTAGGGATGTAATGTTTCATGGTAATGATAACTAGAATAGCATATCAAAAAAAGGGCGGATAATTTGGTCCACCCCGGGTAATTCTATATAATGTAATAGGCGATTAGGAAGATTAAACTTATTGCTAATAAGCTGCCACCGATTTTTAGAAAGCCGATGTACCAGTTGCCTATTGATTGGGACAAAGTTTGTACATTTCTTTCTGAGTCATCATCATTTTTTGAATTATTTTGTGAGAAAACACTTGGTTTCCACTTACGCCAACTGTACTGAAATAGGTCAAAAGTCCCGTCTTTAAAGATTAATCCGAATAAACCAAGGATTAAAAAGGGCGCTGACAAGTAAAAGTAGCAATTGCTCAAGTAAAATAAAGTGATACCC
>NZ_JBOEQF010000174.1:0-4488 GCF_050689315.1 Aerococcus sp. L_32 | reverse complement strand
AGGTATCACTTTATTTTACTTGAGCAATAGCTACTTTTACTTGTCAGCGCCCTTTTTAATCCTTGGTTTATTCGGATTAATCCTTAAAGACGGGACTTTTGACCTGTTTCAGTACAGTTGGCGTAAGTGGAAACCAAGTGTTTTCTCACAAAATAATTCAAAAAATGATGATGACTCAGAAAGAAATGTACAAACTTTGTCCCAATCAATGGGCAACTGGTACATCGGCTTCCTAAAAATCGGTGGCAGCTTATTAGCAATAAGTTTAATCTTCCTAATCGCCTATTACATTATATAGAATTACCTGGGGTGGACCAAATTATCCGCCCTTTTTATGATATGTTATACTAGTTATCATTACCGTGAAACATTATATCCCTAATCATGTTATTTTTCTTACCTAACTTCTAGTAAGCAAAACCCTATCAACCCACCTTCAATTTGGTCTTAATCTACGGTTAAGGCCTTTTCATTACCCAATTAGTACTACTGGGCTTCACAGGCCTAACGCGCCTTAAAACGCAAATAAATCCATTTGGTGGCATGTCTAGAATTATTTGTAACCTAGTCAATCTCTTAGAAACATTCACCAAAAGCAGTACAAATTCTAACACAATTATCATTTAGCGTCAACATTCCTCACATATCATAATAAAAACAACCCGCCAAGGCTTGGCGGGTTGTTTCAATAAGTTTCAAATGTCAGCTGAAATTATTCTGCTGCTGTTTTTGAAGCCCATTTGAATGAAGTTGATGCACCAACTTGGTGGTGAACAACGCCTTCAACTGTTGGTTGCTCTAAGTAAGCACCGTAACGTTGGTACAATGGTGCGATACCAGCTTCTTCTAAAATTAAAGACTCAGCTGCGACTAAATCGCTCCAACGTTTATCTAAGTCTTCAGTTTCATCTGATGCAGCTTGGATTAACGCATCGTACTCTTCATTTGAGTAACCAGAATTGTTATTATTTCCATCAGTTACGAATAACTCTAAGTAGTTAATTGGGTCAGCATAGTCAGCGCCCCAACCTGCGATTTGTAAATCGTAGTCTTGACTATTATCAGCTGCTACACGGTTCTTGAACGGAACTGAAACAATTTGTACTTGTAAACCTGGTAGGTTTGTTTGTAATTGCCCTTGGATATATTCAGCTGAACGTTTGGCATTTTCAGTATCATCAACTAATAATTCAAGTGTAATTGAGTCAGTACCTAACTCCTCTAGACCAGCATTGAAAGCTTCTTGTGCTGATTCTACATCATAGTCAACAAATCCTGTACCTTCAGTTGAATCTTCACGGAAGTCAACATCTGTTGATGGGTTACTTGCTAATCCTTCTGGTACTAAGTAGTCAGCAGGTAGCGAGCCATTTTGTAACACTTGGTCTGCAAATGATTGTTTATCAATCGCTTGTGAGATACCACGACGAATATTTGTATTCGCTAATGGTGTTTCTTCACCGTTACGTTCTTGGTTCATCTTGATATAGAATACTGTCGATTCTGGCGCATTATCCATGTTTGGATCACCTTCACGAGCCGCTACATATTCACCAGATACTGTAGAATAGTCAATCTCACCAGAATCAAATAGGTTTAATGCAGTTGAAGTTTCTTTAAGTACTTGGTATTTAACTGTATCTAATTGAACATTATCTGCATCCCAGTAGTTATCATTTTTCTCTAATGACCAGTTCAAGTTTGTACCATCCCAACCAGATAAGGCAAATGGTCCATTATATAAAACTGTATCTGAGTTAGTTGCGTAAGTGTCACCTTGTTCTTCCACGTATGTTTGGTTAAGTGGGTAGAATGGTGCCATTGACAATATACCTTCCAAATATGGCACAGGTTTCGCATATGTTACTTCTAATGTTTTATCATCAACCGCAACAGCACCCAATTCTGAAGGTTCCATTTCGCCAGCGATGATTTCAGTTGCATTTTGGATGATACCGTCCGCTAAGTATGAGTATGGCGCTGCTGTATCAGGATCAACTAAACGTTGCCATGCATATACAAAGTCATTAGCTGTTACAGGGTCCCCATTTGACCATGTAGCATCTTCTTTAATTTTGTATGTGTATACAGAACCGTCTTCAGAAATTTCCGGTTCGCCGTCTAATACACCAGCTTCATATTCACCTTCAGCATTTTGACGGTATAAACCTTCATTAACGTTGTTCATCATATCAAATGAAACTGTATCTGTAACCATTGTCGTATCCATTGTTGGTAATTCAGAAGTTGTCGTCCAGTTCAATACTTGTTCGCTTTCGCCAGAACCATTTGAACCTGAATTGTCACTTCCATTACCACAGGCCGCTAGCACTAAACCTGATAAACCAATCACTGCAAGTGATTTAAATAAACTTTTTCTTTCCATAAGAACATCCTCCATATTTAAGCAAATTGCTTAATTAGATATTTATTACAACATGGAGACAATTTACTAGATTTTGAATACGTTGTCAATCTTTTTTTCTCATTATTTTCATGAAATATTCATAATCCCCTCATAAATAAAGACAACCGTTGAAATTTTATCTACGGTTGTCTTGTCACTTGTTCAATTATTGTATTTTATTCTGCACTAATTAAAGTGGCAGTACGTAAGTCAAATTCGTTACCTACAGATCTGAAAGTGATACCTTCTAAGTTAGGATTTCTTAATTGTGTTTCTACCTCTTGGTATAACGGAATCCATGCCGCATCTTCTGTTAATACCTCTTGGGCAGCAACAAAGTTTTCCCAACGTGCTACTGGATCATTGGCATTTTCACCTTTAGCAGCAGTAATTTCTGCATCATAAGCTTCGTTTGAATAGTCCCCACGGTTGTATGGCCCATCAGTTTCAAATAATTCAAAGAAGTTGATACCATCTGCAAAGTCAGCTGCCCAACCTGTAATAACTAAATCATAATCACGTGCATCTTCTTGGCTTAGACGGTTTTTCTTAGGTACATTTTGCAATGTTAAAGTGACACCTGGTAAGTTATTTGCAATTTGTCCTTGGATATACTCAGCTGTTGTTTTACTTTTCTCGTCATCATCACCTAATAAGTTCAGTGTTAATGTTTCAACACCTAACTCATCTTGTGCTAATGCCCAAAGTCTAGCTGCTTCTTCTGGATCATATTTATCTTCAATTGCAACTTCAGAGACAAAATCTTCTTCCGTTTCTGGGTTAAAGATAAAGTTTTCAGGTACAAATGTAGATACAGGGTTTGATCCATCACCGATTACATTAGTTGCCAACTCTTTGTTGTTGATTGCATAGTCGATTGCTTCCCGAAGATTTTTATTTTGGAATACTTCGTTATTATAGTTGAAGGCTACCCAGTAGTTTCTCGCTTTCGCTTGTTGTACAGCGTCTTCATGATTTAGATATTGCTTAGCTAATTCTCCTGTTAATAATGAGTTATCAACGTCACCTGCTTCAAATAAGTTGACGTTTGTCGAAACTTCTTTGATAACTTGAACATCTACTTCATCAATGGCAATTATATCAGCATTATAGTAGTCTTCATTTTTCACTAACGACCAAGTTAAACCTGTACCATCCCAGTCAGTCATAGTAAATGGACCAGAGAAAACAAGACTTTCTGAATCAGTACCGTATGCATCCCCTGCTTCTTCAACGAAAACTTGGTTTTGTGGATATAATGGCGTGAAAGCTAATAAGTTTTCAATATATGGAATTGGTGTTTCTAAACGAATTTCAATAGTATAATCGTCTAAAGCTTCAACACCTAATTCTTCAACCGCTTGATCACCATTCAAAACACCTTCAGCATTTTCAAATCCTGCTAGTAAGTATGAGTATGGTGCCGCCGTATCTGGATTAGCTAAACGTTGAATTGCATATACAAAATCGTGAGCTGTAATTTGATCACCATTTGACCAAGTTGCGTCTTCGCGCATTTTGATTGTATAAGTTAATCCATCTTCAGATACCTCTGGCAATGATTCAGCCAAGGCTGGTTGGATTTCATTTACATCATTTTCCCAATATAAACCCTCTTGAACATGTCCAATATAGTTAGCACTATTCATATCTGTTACTAATACTGAGTCCATTGTAGCAATTTCAGTTGGTGCCACATAATTGACTACCGCACTTGCTTCCCCATTTGCAGCTTCAGTATTCCCACCACTACTACCACAAGCACCTAATAAAGCCGCAGTTGCTAGCGTAACCAAAAAACTTTTCTTTATCTTCATAGAAATCTCCCACTTCTAACATATTTTTAATATAAATATCATTTTATCTCATTATTTTATTATGTCAATGGTATCAAGCTATAATTTTTGTCAGTAAAAACGATCACGCACAAATTTTTAAAATTTTCTGCAACTTTGTATGCGCGACTTTCACTTAAGCTGAAGTTGACGAAGACAAAAAAGCACAGATACCGAAGTACCTGCGCTAGGATGTTAACTGTCTGAATATTCGAAAGTGTCATAGCGACCTAAATTGGTGCAATA
>NZ_JBOEQF010000173.1:0-4518 GCF_050689315.1 Aerococcus sp. L_32 | reverse complement strand
ACGTATCTATATTCATCAAGCGGATGCGCTTAACCAGATTACTAAAGACCATTCTTTTGTCCAAGAATTATTAGATATGGATATGATTACTAAAGATGAAGCTCAGGTTCACCCACAAAAGAATATCGTGACTCGGGCAGTGGGTATTGCTGCTGACGTTGATGTAGATATTAATGTTGTAGATTTTTTAGTAGATGAAACCTTACTATTATGTTCAGACGGATTAACCGATATGGTTGAGGAAACAGAAGCCTTGGCCATTTTGAGTGATGAAAGACTCACTATTGAAGAGAAAGCTGACCAATTAATTGCTCTTGCTAACGACCGTGGAGGCCGAGACAATGTTTCGGTGGTTGTCGCACATAGAACACCAGCAAATTTTAAAAAGGAAGAAACATTCGAACATGAAATTGAAAATGAAAGGGGTGAATTCTAATGAAATCTGGTCAAATCATTGATGAACGCTATAAAATTGTGAACCATATCGGTTCAGGTGGTATGGCGGATGTATACCTTGCTTATGATCCTATTTTAGAGCGTGATGTTGCCATCAAATTCTTGCGTGTAGGGAAAACAGATGCCATGGATGCCACCAAACGATTTGAGCGTGAAGCCCTATCCGTATCAGAATTGAACCATCCAAACGTAGTCAATTTATTTGACGTGGGTGAAGATGAGGAAGGCAAGTTTATCGTGATGGAATATGTGGACGGTATGGACTTAAAAGCTTATATCCGTGAAAACCACCCAATTCCAGTAGATATTATCCAAAACTTGATGATTCAAATCTTATCAGGTGTTCAAGCTGCCCATAATATCGGTATTGTTCACCGTGATTTAAAACCCCAAAATATTATGGTCAACCACGATGGTACAATTAAAATTATGGACTTTGGAATTGCTATGGTGACTTCTGAAACAAGTATCACCCAAACCAATTCGATTATTGGTTCAGTCCATTATCTATCACCAGAACAAGCACGTGGTTCAATGGCCACAAGTCTTTCAGATATTTACTCATTAGGTGTAGTCTTATTTGAAATGCTAACAGGCCGTGTACCATTTGACGGTGAATCAGCAGTCTCAATTGCCTTGAAACATTTCCAAGAGCCACTACCACCAATCGAAGCTTACCGGGAAGACGCCCCACAAAGTTTAATTAATGTGGTGGCCAAAGCAACAGCTAAAGAACCATCCGCTCGTTATCAAACCACACAAGAAATGATTGACGACTTAGAAACGGTCTTTTCTGATAACCGGAAAAATGAGCCTGTATTTATCCCAGCTAACATGGCTAATGAAACGATTGTCATGGCTAAGGAAGACATCGAAAATCAAATGCGTCTAGCAGAGTCCGATGAAGTACAGTTAATGGCAGCTGGTGAAAAAGCAGTTGATGACGATACAGCACCGGATACAACCGATGAAAACCCTGAAGATACTCTTTTAGATGATTCAGATGAACATGATATTGCAGATAAGGCTGTTTTGGCTGCAGGCGCTGGTTTAGCTGGAGCCGCCTTAGCGGGTCCGGGAACGGCTGCAGCTGGAAGCGTCGGCGCTACAGATGTTGCAGGTGTTAGTGATTTACAAGCAAGCCCATCTCCAAGTCCTAGTGGTAATGGTACCGATCAGGACGGTGGCAACAAGCCAACAAGTAATCCTAAAAAAAATTCTGTAAAACCAAGTAATAAACAGCCGAAAAGTCGTAAACCAATGGCCATTATTGCAGGAATCATCGTTGGACTTATTTTAGTTGCTTTCCTAGGTTATAACTATATGGCAGGCCGTAATATTACCGTACCTGACTTAGCGGGTATGACAGAGCAAGAGGCATCCTTAACTTTAGAAAGCTTAGATTTAGTTCTAGGAGATGTAACAGCAGTATATGATGAAGAAATTGAAGCTGGTCGTGTGATTAACTCAAGTCCATCAGCAAACACAGAAGTGAAACATGATACGGAAGTCGATGTCAATATTTCGCAAGGTCCTGAGCCGTATGAATTAAAGGATTACTCTGGGCAACCTTTTACGAAAATTGAAGAAGAATTAACGGCATTAGGATTTACCGTAACCCAAGAAGAAGACTACTCTGATTCAGTCGAAGCAGGAGACATCTTGAGTCAATCTATTGAACAAGGCGAAGCAGTCATACCTGGTGAGACAACTATTAACTTTGTTGTTTCTGCGGGTGTTGAAACCTTTACGATGGCTGATTTATCTGGTTGGAATAGAGCGTCAATTCAACAATATGCTGAATCAAATGGTTTAGTTGCTTCATTTGATTCACAATATTCAGGTTGGGTACCGGATGGTGTTATGATTTCTCAATCAATTACACCAGGTACGGAATTTGTAGCTGGAGATGAATTATATATTGTGATGTCTGATGGACCAGAACCAGTATCTAGTTCATCAAGTTCAAGCTCTTCATCTTCATCTTCATCCTCAAGCTCATCATCCAATGACGATGATGACGACGAAGACGATGATAGCTCATCATCAAGTTCATCATCTAATAGTAGTTCAAGCAGCTCAAGTTCTTCATCGTCAAGTTCATCATCGAGTGCTAGTTCATCATCTAGCCAACGTGAAAGTTCAAATGTAGAAGATTAGCAAAACAAATACCAATCAGCACAAGGCGTAGACATCATTGTTTACGTCTTTTTTGCCATTTTAAAGACTCTTCCAATGAATAAAAATTGTCGGAGTGTTTTTTATGTAGAATTTGGGGTAAAATAGGGCATAAGTATGCAGACGCAAATTTTTATATCTATTGAGGATATATAGAATTGAACCAATAAGGAGGTATTTTTCAAAAGCATGAAGAGAAAAGATGATTATATTCAACCAAATGCGCCGACATACACGGGCCAAATTATTAAAGCCCTATCTGGTTTTTATTATGTAGAAGAAAAAGAAAGCCAAGTGATTTATACCACACGGGCACGTGGCCAATTTAGAAATACGCAAACAACACCATTGGTGGGCGATTTTGTGGAATTTCAAGCCAACAATACCAAAGAAGGCTATGTAATGAAAATCTTACCACGCTATAGCCAAATGATTCGACCGGCAGTAGCTAATGTGGACGTGGCCTTGTTGGTAGCATCTGTTACGGAACCCCAAATACAGCCAAAATTATTAGACCGTTTCCTAGTTTATTTAGAGTCAGAAAATATCGAACCCATTCTTTACTTTTCCAAAATGGACTTAACTGACCAAGCTAGTGAGTCAGTTAAAGACCGGATCGACCAATTCATCAAGGTCTATAAGGAAGTTGGCTACCAAGTCATTTTATCAACAGACCTAGATGGAAATTTTGATCAATTGAAGGACATCGTGGCCAATCGGACCATGGTGGTTGTAGGCCAGTCAGGGGTTGGAAAATCTACCTTGCTTAACCGATTATTGCCAGATTTAGCGATTGAAACAGGGGAAATCTCAACATCACTAGGACGCGGCCGTCATACTACCCGTCATACGGAATTACATGATATCTTTGAAGGGAAAGTGGCAGATACACCAGGTTTCTCTAGTATCGATATCGACCAATTAGATAAAGTCTTATTATCTAACTACTTCCCAGAAATGCGGGCCATTCAAGACCAATGTAAGTTCCGTGGTTGTACCCATATTCAAGAACCTAAATGTGCAGTGAAAGCCGCCTTAGATGCCGGTGAGATCGCGCAAAGTCGCTATGACTCTTACCTACAAATCTTCCAAGAAATTGACAATGCAAAACCTAAATATTAGAAAGTAGGAATGTACATGTATATTGCACCATCTATTTTATCTGCGAATTTTGGTAAATTTATTGACGAAGTAAATCGAATCGAAGAAGCTGGCGCTGACTGGGTTCACATTGATATCATGGACGGCCATTTCGTGCCCAATCTAACCTTTGGCGCTGGCGTCGTTGAAGCTTTGCGCCCAAACACCAAGATGACCCTAGATTGCCATTTAATGGTCTCTAACCCAGAAGCACATGTTGAAACATTTGCTAACGCGGGGGCAGACTACTTTACGGTTCATTACGAGGCGACTAGCCACCTACATGGCTTGATCCAAACCATTCACAAACATGGTATGAAGGCTGGTGTGGCCATTAATCCAGCAACGCCCGTATCAGCCATTGCCCCGATTCTAAAAGACGTCGATATGATTTTAGTCATGACCGTAAACCCGGGATTTGGCGGTCAATCATTTATTGAATCAACTGTTGATAAGATGGCTGAATTAAGTACTTTCAGAGCGGAAAATGACGCAAATTTCCTAATCGAAGTAGACGGTGGAATCAACGCTGAAACGGCTAAAATCTGTGCAAAAAACGGCGTAGATGCCTTTGTAGCCGGCTCATACATCTTCAATAAAGACGACGTGAAACAACCAATTGATGCATTAAAAATGGCCATTAAGTAAATTTTAGTACTTGAAAAGTTTTTTAACTGGCAGTCACTAGAAGGAAGTGGATACATGCAAGTTTATCTCATCGGATCAGGACCCTTTGACCCCGAT
>NZ_JBOEQF010000172.1:0-4528 GCF_050689315.1 Aerococcus sp. L_32 | reverse complement strand
GCACCTAAAGGTTTACAAGTTGGTGCTCGTATTTCTTCTGGTGAAGCAGCAGATATCAAAGTTGGTAATGCATTACCATTGAAAAACATCCCAGTTGGTACTTTAGTACATAACATTGAAACTAAACCTGGTAAAGGTGGACAATTAGTTCGCTCTGCTGGTGCTAGCGCTCAAGTGTTAGGTAAAGAAGACAAATACGTATTGATTAAATTAACTTCTGGTGAAGTTCGTATGATCTTAGGTACTTGTCGTGCAACAATTGGTGTTGTTGGTAACGAACAACACAGCTTAATCAACGTAGGTAAAGCAGGACGCTCTCGTTGGGCAGGTAAACGTCCAACTGTTCGTGGTTCTGTAATGAACCCTAACGATCACCCTCACGGTGGTGGTGAAGGTAAAGCTCCTGTCGGACGTCCAAGTCCAATGACTCCATGGGGTAAACCTGCACGTGGTATTAAGACTCGTGATAAGAACGCACGTAGCAATAAATTAATTGTACGTCGTCGTAACTCTAAGTAATCACATTAAATAGGATAGCGAAGGGAGCCAAATAAATATGAGCCGTAGCTTGAAAAAAGGACCTTTTTGTGATGACCATTTAATGAAAAAAGTGGTTGCACAACAAGACGCACAAAAGAAACAAGTAATCAAAACATGGTCACGCCGTTCAACAATTTTCCCTAACTTTGTTGGGTTAACAATTGCTGTATACGATGGCCGCAAACATGTACCAGTTTTTATCCAAGAAGATATGGTAGGTCACAAATTAGGTGAATTCGTACCAACTCGTACATACAAAGGACATGGCGCTGACGACAAGACAACTCGTCGTTAATCTGAGAGGAGGAAATAGAGAATGGCAGAACAAATTACATCTGCAAAAGCAACTGCAAACACAGTTCGCGTTTCTGCTCGTAAAGCACGTTTAGTTGTTGACTTAATCCGCAACAAAACTGTCGGTGAAGCTATTGCAATCTTAAAAAACACTCCTCGTTCAGCATCTCCTGCTGTAGAGAAAGTGTTAATGTCTGCAATTGCAAACGCAGAACACAACTTTGGCTTAGAGCCAGCTAACTTAGTAGTAAGCGAAGCATTCGTAAACGAAGGACCAACAATGAAACGTTTCCGTCCACGTGCGAAAGGTTCAGCTTCTAGAATCAACAAACGTACAAGCCACATTACAGTGGTAGTAAAAACAGCAGAGGAGGCATAATTAATGGGACAAAAGATTAATCCTATCGGTATGCGTATCGGCGTCATCAAAGATTGGGACGCTCGTTGGTATGCAGAAAAAGACTTTGCAGATACTTTACACGAAGACTTACATATCCGCGAATACATCGCTGAAACATTAAAAGATGCTTCTGTATCTCAAGTTGAAATTGAACGTGCTGCAAACAAAGTTAACGTAAACATCCACACTGCTAAACCAGGTATGGTTATTGGTAAAGGTGGTTCTGAAGTTGACGTATTACGTAAAACTTTAAACAACCGTACAGGTAAAAAAGTACATATCAACATTGTAGAAATTAAAAAACCTGAATTAGACGCTAAATTAGTTGGTGAGTCAATCGCTCAACAATTAGAAAACCGTGTAGCTTTCCGTCGTGCGCAAAAACAAGCAATCCAACGCACAATGAAATCAGGAGCTAAAGGTATCAAAGTTCAAATCTCAGGTCGTTTGAATGGTGCCGACATGGCGCGTTCAGAAACTCAAGTAGAAGGAACAGTTCCATTGCATACATTGCGTGCGGACATCGACTACTCATGGGAAGAAGCCGACACTACTTACGGTAAGATCGGTATCAAAACATGGGTATGCCGTGGTGAAATCCTTCCAACAAAAAATATTCAAGGGGAGGCTTAAAACATGTTAGTACCTAAACGTGTAAAACACAGACGTGAATTCCGTGGTAAAATGCGTGGCGAAGCTAAAGGCGGAAAAGAAATTGCATACGGTGAATTCGGTTTGCAAGCATTAGATTCAGCATGGATCACTAACCGTCAAATTGAAGCATCTCGTATTGCCATGACACGTTACATGAAACGTGGTGGGAAAGTATGGATTAAAATCTTCCCACATAAATCTTATACAGCTAAAGCAATTGGTGTTCGTATGGGTTCTGGTAAAGGTGCTCCAGAAGGTTGGGTATCTCCAGTAAAACGCGGTAAAATCTTATTTGAAGTTGCCGGCGTTCCAGAAGAAGTAGCTAAAGAAGCATTGCGTTTAGCATCTCACAAATTACCTATTCGTACTAAAATCGTAAAACGTGAAATTGGTGGTGAATCTAATGACTAAATTTACAGATATTAAAGATCTTTCCACTGCTGAACTTACTGCTAAAGAACAAGAATATCGTCAAGAATTATTCAACTTACGATTCCAATTGGCAACTGGTCAATTAGAAAACACAGCTCGTATTAAAGCTGTTCGTAAAGATATCGCACGTGTTAAAACTGCGTTACGTAATCAAGAAGCGTAAGAAAATTCAGTAAAGGAGGAAACCTGTCCATGGAAGAACGTAATAACCGTAAAGTGTTACAAGGCCGTGTTGTTTCTGACAAAATGGAGAAAACAATCACAGTCCAAGTTGATACTTTCAAATTCCATCCAACATATGGTAAACGTATCAAATATTCTAAGAAATACAAAGCACATGATGAAAACAATTCAGCAAAAATGGGTGACATCGTCCGCATCGCGGAAACTCGTCCATTGTCAAAAGACAAATACTTCCGTCTTGTTGAAATCGTTGAAGAATCAATCATTATCTAATAACAACTGGAAGGAGGTACTCTATAAATGATTCAATCAGAAACTCGTTTAAAAGTAGCAGATAACTCAGGCGCGCGTGAAGTCCTAACAATTAAAGTATTAGGCGGATCTGGCCGTAAAACTGCAAACATTGGTGATGTTATCGTGGCAACTGTTAAAAATGCAACACCAGGTGGAGTTGTCAAAAAAGGTGATGTAGTTAAAGCAGTTATCGTTCGTACTAAGAGCGGCGTTCGTCGTCCAGATGGTTCATACATCAAATTCGACGAAAATGCATGTGTAATTATTCGTGACGATAAATCTCCTCGTGGAACACGTATCTTTGGTCCAGTTGCACGTGAATTACGTGACAACAACTATATGCGTATTATTTCATTAGCTCCAGAAGTAATCTAAAATCTGAAGAAAATAAGGAGGTGCCCGTTTAAATGAAAGTAAAAGCAAATGACACAGTTATCGTTATTGCCGGTAAAGACAAAGGCAAACAAGGTCGTGTAAAACAAGCTTTGCCAAAAGCTGACAAAGTTGTTGTTGAAGGTGTTAACATCGTTAAAAAACATCAACGTCCAACTCAAATGAACCCTCAAGGCGGTATCATCGAAGTTGAAGCACCTATTCATGTATCTAACGTACAACTAGTAGACCCTAAAACAGGCGAAGCAACACGTGTAGGTTACCAAGAACAAGATGGTAAACGTGTTCGCGTAGCGAAAAAATCAGGCGAAGTAATCGCTGAAGCAGTATCAGGAGAGGAGGACGCTGAATAATGGCTAATCGTTTACAAGAAAAATATAAAAATGAAGTAGTACCATCAATGGTTGAAAAATTTAACTATAGCTCAATCATGCAAGCACCTAAATTAGATAAAATCGTTATCAACATGGGTGTTGGTGATGCAGTATCTAACGCGAAAAACTTAGAAAACGCTGTTGAAGAATTAACATTAATTGCTGGTCAAAAACCAGTTGTTACAACTGCTAAGAAATCAATCGCTGGTTTCCGTTTACGTGAAGGTATGCCTATCGGTACTAAAGTTACTTTACGTGGCGAACGTATGTATGAATTCTTCGACAAATTAGTAACAGTTTCACTACCTCGTGTACGTGACTTCCGTGGTATCAGCAACCGCTCATTCGATGGACGTGGTAACTACACATTAGGTATCCGTGAACAATTGATCTTCCCAGAAATCGACTTTGATAAAGTATCTAAAGTACGTGGTATGGACATCGTAATTGTTACAACTGCTGATTCAGACGAAGAATCATTAGAATTATTAACTCAACTAGGAATGCCATTCCAAAAATAATAAAGTCTTGAAGGAGGCGTGAGTAATTTGGCAAAAAAATCAATGATCGAAAAGAACAAGAAACCAGCTAAATATTCTACTCAAGAATATACTCGTTGTGAACGTTGTGGACGCCCACATTCAGTTTACCGTAAATTTAAATTATGCCGTATTTGCCTTCGTGAACTTGCCTATAAAGGGGAAATTCCTGGAGTCAAAAAAGCAAGCTGGTAAATTTCTGGTAATTAAGTAAAGGAGGGTGTACTCGTAATGGTCATGACTGATCCAATTGCGGACTTTTTAACTCGTATTCGTAACGCCAACATGGTGCGCCACGAATCATTCGAAAGTCCATCATCAAAAATCAAAGAAAATATTGCTGCTATCCTTAAAGAAGAAGGATATATCAAAGATTACGAAATCATCGAAGATGATAAACAAAACGTTATCCGTGTATTCATGAA
>NZ_JBOEQF010000171.1:0-4536 GCF_050689315.1 Aerococcus sp. L_32 | reverse complement strand
GCGTATCTATATTCATCAAGTGGATGAACTAAAGCAAATTACCAAAGACCATTCTTTTGTCCAAGAATTATTAGATATGGACATGATCACTAAAGAAGAAGCGCAGGTTCACCCACAAAAGAATATTGTGACTCGGGCAGTGGGTATTGCTGCTGACGTTGATGTAGATATTAATGTTATAGACTTTTTAGTAGATGATACCTTGCTTTTATGTTCAGACGGATTAACTGATATGGTTGAGGAAACAGAAGCCTTGGCTATTTTGACAGATGAAAGTCTATCAATTGAAGCAAAAGCTGACCAATTAGTGCATGTGGCCAATGACCATGGAGGCCGAGACAATATTTCGGTGGTGATTGCCCATAGAAAACCACCATTTACAGAAAGAGAAGAGACAATTGAAGAGACATTTTATAATGAGGAAATCGAATATGAAAGGGGTGAATTCTAATGAGATCTGGTCAAGTCATTGATGAACGCTACAAAATCATTAAACATATCGGTTCAGGCGGTATGGCGGACGTATATCTTGCTTACGACCCCATTTTAGAGCGCGAAGTAGCTATCAAATTCTTGCGTGTTGGGAAAACAGATGCCATGGATGCCACCAAACGGTTCGAGCGTGAGGCCCTATCCGTATCAGAGTTGAACCACCCAAACGTAGTCAGCTTATTTGACGTGGGTGAAGATGAGGAAGGCAAGTTTATCGTCATGGAGTATGTGGACGGTATGGACTTGAAAGCCTATATCCGGGAAAACCACCCAATTCCAGTGGATATTATCCAAACGCTGATGATCCAAATCCTATCAGGTGTTCAAGCTGCCCATAATATCGGTATTGTTCACCGTGATTTAAAACCCCAAAATATTATGGTCAACCACGATGGTACAATTAAAATTATGGACTTTGGGATTGCTATGGTGACTTCTGAAACAAGTATCACCCAAACCAATTCGATTATTGGTTCAGTCCACTATCTATCACCAGAACAAGCACGTGGTTCAATGGCCACAAGTCTTTCAGATATTTACTCGTTAGGTGTAGTCCTATTTGAAATGCTAACAGGCCGTGTACCATTTGACGGTGAATCAGCAGTCTCAATTGCCTTAAAACATTTCCAAGAGCCACTACCACCAATCGAAGCCTATAGAGAAGACGCCCCACAAAGTTTAATTAATGTGGTGGCCAAAGCAACAGCTAAAGAACCATCCGCTCGTTATCAAACTACACAAGAAATGATCGACGACTTAGAAACGGTCTTTTCTGATAACCGGAAGAATGAGCCCGTATTTATTCCAGCTAACATGGCCAATGAAACGATTGTCATGGCCAAGGAAGATATCGAAAATCAAATGCGTCTAGCAGAGTCTGATGAAGAACAGTTAATGGCAGCTGGTGAAAAAGCTGTTGATGACGATGCAGAACCGGATGCAACCGATGAAAATGCTGAAGATACTGTTCTAGATGATTCAGATGAATACGATATTGCAGATAAGGCTGGTTTGGCTGCAGGCGCTGGTTTAGCTGGAGCGGCCTTAGCGGGTGCAGGAACGGCTGCAGGTGGTGGAAGTGCAGGCGCTGCGGATGTTGCTAGTGTTAGTGATTTACAAGCAGACCCAAGTCTAAGTGCGGATGGTACCGATCAGGGCGGTAGCAACAAGCCAATAAGTAATCCCAATAAAAATCCTGGGAAACCAAGTAATAAACAGCCGAAAAGTCGTAAACCACTTGCCATTATTGCAGGAATCATTGTCGGACTTATTTTAATTGCTTTCCTAGGCTATAACTATATGGCAGGCCGCAATATTACGGTACCTGACTTAGCGGGTATGACAGAGCAAGAGGCGTCATTAACTTTAGAAAGTTTGGATTTAGTTCTAGGAGATGTAACAGAAGTATATGACGAGGATGTTGAAGCGGGTCGTGTGATCAACTCAAGCCCTTCAGCAAACACAGAAGTAAAACATGATACGGAAGTTGACGTCAATATTTCGCAAGGTCCTGAGCCGTATGAATTAAAGGATTACACTGGTCAACCATTTACGAAAATTGAAGAAGAATTAACGGCATTAGGCTTTACTGTCACCCATGAAGAAGACTACTCTGATTCAGTTGAAGCAGGCGACATCTTGAGCCAATCTATCGAACAAGGTGAAGCAGTCATACCTGGTGAGACAACGATTAACTTTGTTGTTTCAGCTGGTGTTGAAACCTTTACCATGGCCGATTTATCTGGTTGGAATAGAGCGTCAATTCAACAATATGCTGAATCAAATGGCTTAATTGCTTCATTTGATTCACAATATTCAGGTTGGGTACCGGATGGTGTGATGATTTCTCAATCAATTACACCAGGTACGGAATTTGTAGCTGGAGATGAATTATATATTGTGATGTCTGATGGACCGGAACCAGTATCTAGTTCATCAAGTTCAAGCTCTTCATCTTCATCCTCATCCTCAAGCGCATCATCCAATGACGATGATGACGACGAAGACGATGATAGCTCATCATCAAGTTCATCATCTAATAGTAGTTCAAGCAGCTCAAGTTCTTCAGCGTCAA
The DNA here is from genome assembly GCF_050689315.1 of Aerococcus sp. L_32. Classification (NCBI taxonomy): domain Bacteria; kingdom Bacillati; phylum Bacillota; class Bacilli; order Lactobacillales; family Aerococcaceae; genus Aerococcus; species Aerococcus sp. L_32. The sequence continues at coordinate 1,970 of NZ_JBOEQF010000171.1, read as the reverse complement.
GTTCATCATCGAGTGCTAGTTCATCATCTAGCCAACGTGAGAGTTCAAATGTAGAAGATTAGCTAAATCAATAAATCAATAAAACAAGAGAAAGGTGTAGACAGTTTGTTTACGCCTTTTTTGCCAGTTTAAAGACCTTTCTAATGAATAAAAATTGTCGGAGTGTTTTTTATATAGAATTTGGGTTAAAATAGAGCATAAGTATGCAGACACAAATTTTTATATCTATTGAGGATATATATAATTGAATCAATAAGGAGGTATTATTCAACAGCATGAAGAGAAAAGATGATTATATTCAACCAAATGCGCCAACATACACGGGCCAGATTATTAAGGCTTTGTCTGGTTTTTATTATGTAGAAGAGAAAGAAAGCCAAGTGATTTATACTACACGGGCACGTGGCCAATTTAGAAATACGCAAACAACACCATTGGTGGGCGATTTTGTGGAATTTCAAGCCAACAATACCAAAGAAGGCTATGTAATGAAAATCTTACCACGCTATAGCCAAATGATTCGACCGGCAGTAGCTAATGTGGACGTGGCCTTGTTGGTAGCATCTGTTACGGAACCCCAGATTCAACCAAAATTATTAGACCGTTTTTTAGTTTATTTAGAGTCAGAGAACATTGAACCGATTCTTTACTTTTCCAAAATGGACTTAACTGACCAAGCTAGTCAAGCGGATAAAGACCGGATCGACCAATTCATCAAGGTCTATAAGGAAGTCGGCTACCAGGTCATTTTATCAACAGACCTAGATGGAAATTTTGATCAATTGAAGGACATCGTGGCCAATCGGACCATGGTGGTTGTAGGCCAGTCAGGGGTTGGAAAATCTACCTTGCTTAACCGATTATTACCAGATTTAGCGATTAAAACAGGGGAAATCTCAACATCACTAGGACGCGGTCGTCATACTACCCGTCATACCGAATTACATGATATATTTGGAGGGAAAGTAGCAGATACACCTGGTTTTTCTAGTATAGACATCGACCAATTAGATAAAGTCTTATTATCTAACTACTTCAAAGAAATGCGGGCCATTCAAGACCAATGTAAGTTCCGTGGTTGTACCCATATTCAAGAACCTAAATGTGCAGTGAAAGCCGCCTTAGAAGCTGGTGAGATCGCACAAAGTCGCTATGACTCTTACCTACAAATCTTCCAAGAAATTGACGATGCAAAACCCAAATATTAGAAAGTAGGAATGTACATGTATATTGCACCATCTATTTTATCTGCAAATTTTGGTAAATTTATTGACGAAGTCAATCGAATCGAAAAAGCTGGCGCTGACTGGGTTCACATTGATGTCATGGACGGCCATTTCGTGCCCAATTTAACCTTTGGTGCTGGCGTCGTTGAAGCTTTGCGCCCAAACACCAAGATGACCCTAGACTGCCATTTAATGGTCTCTAACCCAGAAGCACACGTGGAAACCTTCGCCAATGCCGGTGCGGACTACTTTACGGTTCATTACGAGGCAACTAGCCACCTGCATGGCTTGATCCAAACCATTCACAAACACGGTATGAAGGCTGGTGTGGCCATTAATCCAGCAACGCCCGTATCAGCCATTGCCCCAATCCTAAAAGACGTCGACATGATTTTAGTCATGACCGTAAACCCTGGATTTGGTGGTCAATCATTTATTGAATCAACTGTTGATAAGATGGCTGAATTAAGTACTTTCAGAGCAGAAAATGACGCCAATTTCCTAATAGAAGTAGATGGTGGAATCAATGCTGAGACGGCTAAAATCTGTGCAGAAAAAGGGGTAGACGCCTTTGTAGCTGGTTCATACATCTTCAATAAAGACGACGTGAAACAACCAATTGATGCATTAAAAATGGCCATTAAGTAAACTTTAGTACATGAAAAAGTTTTTAACTGTCAGTCACTAGAAGGAAGTGGATACATGCAAGTTTATCTCATCGGATCAGGACCCTTTGACCCCGAA
>NZ_JBOEQF010000170.1:0-4537 GCF_050689315.1 Aerococcus sp. L_32 | reverse complement strand
CCTTATTTGATAGTAGATTTAAAACTTTGCAACAGAACCGAAACGCCCTATTCAGAAACCGCTGGAACCGGGGTGGCCAGAAATTCAACGGGAATTTGATGGCCATAACTCAGTAGTTGCTGATACCAGTAGTAGCTGTCTTTACGGTAACGGCTATAAGTCCCGTTACCCGCATCGTCTAAGTCGACGTAGATGAGCCCGTACCGTTTGGACATTTGGTTGGACGATGCCGAGATCATATCGGTGGTGCCCCACATGCAGTAGCCCATTAGCTCGATGCCGTCCTCGGCCATGGAGATCAATAGCTGCTGAATGTGTTGGCGTAAATAGTCGATCCGGTACTGGTCGTGAACGTGATGGTCCGCCGTTAAAGTGTCCGTGGCCCCCAACCCATTTTCGACGATGAAGAGTGGTTTCTGGTACCGGTCGTACAAGTCGATCAGGGATATCCGTAACCCAACGGGGTCGATCTGCCAGCCCCATTCACTTTCTGGAAGGTAGCGGTTGTAAACCCCGGCCGTCCGGTTCGCCTTGGTCACTTTGAGACCAGTTAGATCGGCTGCCGTGCAGATCGACGAGTAGTAACTAAACGCAACGAAGTCTGCCGTGTTTTGTTGTAACAACGCGCGGTCTTCGGCGGAAATCGTTAACGGGATCCCCTTCCGCTTAAGTGTCGTCAGTAAGTACTGGGGGTAGCGCCCCCGAACCTGAATATCACTAAAGGCGTAGACGTCACGCATCGTTTCAGTCGCGGCCAGGACGTTTTGTGGATCACTATTATACGGATAAACCATGGTTCGTGTAATCATGGACCCCACTTGCAAATCCGCGTAACGTTGGTGACAGTATTGAACGACTTTGGCGGCGGCTAAGAATTGGTGGTGCATTGCTTGATAAATCACTGCTTCAAAGTTCTGGCCCTGAAATCGATCGGCAACTAGCCCGGCAGATGAAAATGGGTGGCGAATAATGCTATCGATCTCGTTGATTGGAATCCAGTACTTCACATAATCGTGCAAGTAATCGATCACCGTTTGGGCAAACTTGTTAAAGTAGCCGATGACTTGTGGATCGAACCAGGCGTCGTAGTTTAAGACGAGGTTTAGGGGCATTTCATAATGAGACAACGTCACGATCGGCGTAATGTTGTACTTTTTAAGTTCTTGGACGACCGCTAAGTAGTAGTCAAGACCGGCTTGATTTGGCTGGGCGTCATCCCCGTTGGGAAAAATTCGGGCCCAACTGATTGAGAAGCGGTACGTATTGATTCCCGTCGCGGCTAACATCCGAATATCTTCGCGGAACCGGTGGTAAAAATCAACGCCGTGGCGTTTGGCCCAGCCCTTTGTTGATTGATCGGCAACGGCTAATTGGATCTCACGGCTACTCATATCGTTAACGGCTTTGTAATCCTTAGCATCAATTTCCGGTCGATAACGCAAACAATCGGCGATCGAGCGGCCCTTTCCGTCAAGATTCCAGCCCCCTTCCACTTGGTTGGCCGCCGTTGCGACCCCCCACATGAATTGACTGGGTGTTTGATATGTTTTCATGATTGTCTCCTTTATTTGATATGTTTTCATGATTGTCTCCTTTACGCGAGCATTAAAATTTCGTTATCAACAGTGACTTGTTGATCATCTTCAGGAATTGGTAACACTTCTAAGAAGTCCTTGGTATTTAACACGATCACCATCACGGTCGGATCATAACCAGCAGAGCGGATACCATCAAGGTCGAATTGTAATAGGTCCTGCCCGGCTGTGAACCGTTGGCCCTTTTGAACTAACGTTTTAAAGTATTGGCCTTTCAGTTCCACCGTGTCGATGCCAACGTGGATTAACAGATCGGCGTGGTTATCTAAATGGATCCCAATGGCGTGACTGGTTTCAAATACGGCGGAAACGAGACCGTCCGTTGGAGCTACGACGCGTCCTTCACTGGGGACGACGGCGATGCCGTTACCCATGACGCCGCTTGAAAAAGTTTCATCGTTGACTTCGTTTAACATGCGAACTTCACCGGCGACCGGGCTATTGATGGCGTGTTTTTCGGTCATTTTTTGGTTCGCAACGGCCGTTTGTTGATTCACCGTTTCCTGGCTAACGGGATCGTCAAAGCCAATCAACCAAGTAGCGATGAAGGTGGCGATGGTTGAAATCAAGATCGTAATAACGGCAAGCATCACGTAATTTTCACTCTTAGAGATCCACATTGGCAAACTAAGTAAGCCCGGCGTTACGTAAATAAACGCCTTCATTTTCATGATACCAGCAAATAATCCGGCAACGGCGCCACCGATCATTGCGCCGTACATTGGCTTTTTAAGTTTTAAGTTGACCCCGAACATTGCTGGTTCGGTAATCCCACCAAGGTAGGCCGTCACACTTGATGAAAGTGCTAGGGCCCGGAGTTCTTTATTCTTAGTTTTTAACCCAACGGCTAATGAAGCGGCCGCTTGGGACATGTTTGAACATAACGCAACGACCCGAATAATTGGATCAAACCCCTGCGTTGCGACTAATTGAATACTGATGGGGCTGAGTGCCTTGTGGATCCCGATTGAAACTAACCACGGGTAAGCGGCAGCTAACAATGGAATTGCAATAAATCCGACGTGTTGGTGCAGGAACATGCTGACACTGGCAATACCCATGGAGATCAAGTTGGCGATCGGTCCCAGAACGATAAAGGTCAACGGTGCCGTGATCAGCATGATAAGCATTGGTTCTGCGAAGACTTTGATCATCCCTGGCGTGATCCGCTTAACAAATTTTTCAATATATGACATGATCCAAACGGCTAAGATCGCCGTGATCAAGGTTGACGAATAAGAGACCAGCTGAACTGGAATCCCGATAAAACTAACGGGTTTGGCAGCCGCAACTAAGGCCGTCCAGTTCGGATTAACCGTAACCAAGCCCATGAAGGCTCCTAAGTATTGGTTAGTTTTAAAAATTTTGGCGGCGGAAAACCCGATAAACGCGGGCATGAAGAAGTAGCCGGTATCAAAAATCAAATTCAGCATTTGATACGTTTGGCTCTTGTCGGAGAGTACCCCGGTAAGCGTTAAGATAAGAAGGAGCACCTTCCCCATCCCGGCACCAGCTAAGAGCGGAATTGCAGGGGCGATCGAACCGGTAATGGTCCCGATCACTTTATCAAATAATTTGCGATTGTCTTTCCCCGAATCGGCGGTCGTGGCCTGGTTATCTAAGTCGAGCATATCAGCGAGCTCGTTATAGACATCTTCAACGTTATTGCCGATCACTAATTGGTATTGACCAGCTTTTTTGACGAGTTGTAGGATTCCTGGAATATTTTTGACGGCATCATCGTCCGCCTTGCTTTCATCATTCAAAACAAAGCGTAAGCGGGTCGCACAGTGCACGACCGATTTGACGTTGCCCGGTCCCCCGACGCCCTTAATAATGGATTGATTCATTGCTTCATACTTCATCATGTTGTCTCCCCGTATTTTCGGTGATCCGTGCAATGTGAATCGTCATGTAGAGTAGGTCCTCATTGCTAAGATCATAGTTATAAGTTTGGTGAATAAACGTTTTAATCTTTAACGCGCATTCGTACGCGGCGACCTTTTTACCTTTAATAATTGCAAGCATGTCGTTACTGAGGTCACCAATGGATTGTTTTTCATTGTTGTACATCATGTATTGCCAGAAAAATTTTAAGTGCGTGACAAACCGGTTATAATCGAGTGATTCCCGATCAATATCTATTGCCAGTTGGTACGTGACGATGCTGGTGAGTTTCTTAATAAAGTTGACGACAGCTTGAAAGTCATCTAACCGGTTCCCGAGTTCCCCGCTAATAATATGAGTTGCAATGAACCCCGCCTCGTCTTCTGGTAGTGGTACCCCGCACTGTTGTTCGATCAGCTGTAATGCCCAGAGACCAATCGAAAATTCTTTGGGATAAAAGCTGCGAATCTCCCAAATAAATTGGTTGGTTAAAAATAAGTGTTCCTTGGCTCGGTCAACAGCGGACGCAATGTGGTCCGTTAAGGCGATGTAGACGCTGTTGGTCAGGTCAATCTGATCATCTGCTTGGGCCTTATCAACGATGCGTTTGGCAATTTGGAAAAACTGGATTGGGATATCGTTGATCATATCTAAAATTAGTTTTCGGTCCCCACAGCTAACCGGAGCAAACGTTTTATAAATCTTACTTTCATCAACCTCCTCATTGACGTGTTTACCGTAAGCCACGGCCTTGCCAATAACGATAAGTTCTTGGTGATCATCAGTGTGCGTGATAAATGCATTATTGTTCAGGATCTTTTTGATTTTCATCACATCACTCCCCCTTAAATGACGTTTTTTTAATAAAAAAAGCCCACTTAGCCCCTCGACTAAGTGGGTTTTGTGTAGCGCTGAAACTTTGCTATAACAATCCCAATGAATTATTCGTTATTAATTTATGTGTTAATGTTAGCGCTTTTATTTACGGATGTCAATCACCTTTTAAGCCTATTCATGATAGCAATGGTCGACTTCCCTGGTTTAACGGGCCTGAT
>NZ_JBOEQF010000169.1:0-4574 GCF_050689315.1 Aerococcus sp. L_32 | reverse complement strand
TTTTTCACTTGGATAACACATGAATTATTTTAGTTGAGACCTTTTAGTTGAAAGTCAAAATTGGTCAGAGTATAATATAGTTATTAGCAGTTATATTGAAATGCTGCGAATTAAAAATTGCAAGCAACCCCCCTTAGCATTAAATAAAGGAAGTGTTTATATGTTATGTCAAAACTGTGGCGAACGCGACGCCGTCATTCATGTATACGCAAATGTGAATGGCCGACGTGAAGCAGTAAACCTCTGCCAAACATGCTACTCACAGCTATCTCAAGGTAAACAAACCAACAGTTTAAACAACAACAACAGTAACGGTAACAACCCATTTGGTGGCTATAGCTTTGATGACTTATTACGTCAAATGCAACAACAAGGCTTTTCTACTAATTCGCAAAATAAAGCGCAAGCTCAAGCTGGCCAAGGTGGCAACAATGACGATTCTATCTTAGGCAATTACGGGACCAACTTGACTGACCAAGCTAAAGCTGGTTTAATCGACCCAATTATCGGTCGTGACGATGAAATTATCCGAGTGATTGAAATTCTGAACCGTCGAACAAAAAACAATCCTGTTCTAATTGGTGAACCAGGTGTTGGTAAAACAGCGGTTGTCGAAGGACTCGCTCAAAAAATTGTTGAGCATGCTGTACCGGAAAAATTGCGCAACAAAGAAGTCATCCAATTAGATGTTGCTTCGCTTGTTCAAGGGACTGGTATCCGCGGTCAATTCGAAGAAAAAATGCAACAATTAATGAATGAAGTCCGTGAAAATAAAAATATCATTCTATTTATAGATGAAATTCATGAAATTGTCGGCGCTGGTTCAACCGAAGGCGGCTCACTAGATGCTGGTAATATTCTAAAACCAGCCCTAGCCCGTGGAGAACTCCAATTAGTGGGTGCTACTACTTTAAATGAATTTAGAAAAATCGAAAAAGATGGCGCCCTAGCCCGTCGTCTACAACAAGTCATGGTAGCTGAACCTTCTGTAGAGGAAACCCTTGAAATTATTAAAGGTATTCAAGAAAAATACGAGGGTTTCCATAACGTGAAATATAGTGATGAAGCGATTGAAGCGACTGTCCGTTTATCTGACCGGTATATAACTGACCGCCAATTACCAGATAAAGCCATCGATTTATTAGATGAATCTGGTTCTAAAATGAACTTAACTATTCCATTCTTAGACCGTGAATCCTTGAAAAATCAAATTGATGAATTAACCAAACTAAAAGAAATGGCCACAGAAGCAGAAGATTACGAGAAAGCGGCCTACTACCGTGACCAATTAAATAAATACCAAGGCATGTATGATAGCAACCAAAATGTGACTGAAAAGACGCCAACGGTTACTGCTAGCGACATCCAAGCGATTATCGAAACCAAAACCGGTATTCCTGTTACAGACTTGCAAGAATCTGAGCAAAACCAATTAATCAACCTAGACGAAAACTTGAAACAACACGTCATTGGTCAAGACGATGCTGTAGAACACATTGCTAAAGCCATCCGCCGTAACCGCGTTGGTTTGAGCCGTCAAGACCGTCCGATCGGATCTTTCATGTTCGTCGGGCCAACTGGTGTTGGTAAGACTGAATTAGCTCGTCAATTGGCCATCCAATTATTTGGTCGCAAAGAAGCCTTAGTCCGTTTTGATATGTCCGAATACATGGAAAAGCATGCCGTGTCTAAACTGATCGGTTCACCTCCAGGATACGTGGGCTACGATGAAGCTGGCCAATTAACTGAACAAGTACGACGTCAGCCATATTCAATCATCCTATTAGATGAAATTGAAAAAGCACATCCAGATGTCTTAAATATCTTCCTACAAATTATGGAAGACGGTCGCTTAACAGATGCCCAAGGACGGACTGTATCCTTTAAAGATACCCTAATCATCATGACATCAAATGCCGGTTCAGATGGCGTGGAAGCAAGTGTTGGTTTCGGGGCAAGCAAACAAGGTAAACAACAAAGTATCATGAACAAGATCAGTGACTACTTTAAACCTGAATTCTTGAACCGTTTCGATGCGATTATCGAATTCCAACCGCTAACTAAAACAGAATTGATTGTGATTGTTGACTTACTATTAGACAACATGAACAACTTATTAGCCAACCAAGATATCCATGTAAATGTTGATGACAAGGTTAAAGAACGATTAGTTGAACTTGGCTATGATCCAAAACTTGGTGCTCGCCCATTAAGACGTGTCATCCAAAGTCAGATCGAAGACCAAGTTGCTGATACCTATCTAAAAAACAGTGATATTCACGAAATTAATTTCACAACAAATACTGACGACGAAATTGTAGTAAGTGTCAGTGAAAATGAAAATTCATCAAACTTAGAATCAGACGATAGTACAACTAAATAAACAAAAAAAGGAATTGTAGCTTCATTGCTACAATTCCTTTTTTTTATAAATAATACTTATTCTTTTATCATTAGAAATGCTTTGTTAGGAATAGAACAACAATGGCAACAACGACAACAAGTGAATCAACTATAAAACCTAGAATCATCGGCTTAGGACCAATCTTTTTAATATCTTTAAAGCTAGTTGTTAATCCAATTGCAGATAAGGCCATGATCATGCTGAATTTTGATGCACTAGAAATAGATGGCGCAATCGCATTCGGTATAATACCAATACTTCGCAAAGCCACAACGACTAGAAATAAAATGATGAAATACGGGAATATTTTTCGTAAATCGACAGGCGTATGGGATTCTGTTCCCTGTGCCTTATTTTCTAGCCGTTCATTAATAACAGAGAAAATAAGCACATATGGGATGATGAATAGCGTACGTGTTAGTTTTACAATAACCGCTACATTCCCACCAAGTTGTGAGAAAGCATAACCAGCAGCTACTACAGAAGAGGTATCATTCACCGCAGTACCAATCCAATGACCATACCCTGTATCAGACATCCCCAGCGCAATCCCTATCCATGGAAAAATAATTACTGTAATAATATCAAAGATAAAGGTAGCAGAAATTGCATAAGTAATATCTTCATGTTTCGCTTTTATAACAGGTCCAACCGCTGCAACCGCTGATCCTCCACAGATCGCTGTACTCACTGCTAATAAGTTTGTTAGCTTCCAATTTATCCCAAAAAACTTACCAATCAAGTTACCAACACCAAAGGCAGTCAACATTGTAAATATCATTAAAAATAGTGCATATTTTCCAACATCCCACACCTCAGCAAAATTAAGATTCACACCCATCAAAATAATTCCTAATCGTAAGATTTTCTTTGCTGAAAAAGTTACCCCTAAATATAGCTGCTGATGTTTCATGAAGAAAGGATTTAATGCCATCCCAACAAGCAAAGCCATCACAGTTGCACCAATGATACCACCTGGTAATAAGCTACTCAGCGCTACAGCTATCACTGCAACTAAGGCGCTAAGTAATAAACCTGGCATTAGATTCTTCCCTTTTTCTATCATAATTCTCCTCCAAATCATTATTCACATCTTGAATATAGCATACGGTTTCCATAAAATATAATGATCATATTTTATATTTACATAAATAATTATTATAAGGATGATAGATAATCATTTGCAATTTTTTTAACTCCTTGTGAGCAGAGGAGTTTTACTAAAACAGCTGAAATCCTGAAAAATGACTCAACCTGCTGTTTCTCAGCATATACAATATTTAGAGAACTATTATCAAGTCAATTTAATAGCTGAAAAAAGGCAAAAACTTCTCGCTTACGGAAGAAGGTAAAGCTCTTCAACAATATATCAAGTTATTAAAAGCAAATGCTGAACGCATATTGCCGTTCCCTACCGTGTAAAGGATAAGGTTTACCCTCTACATTTTGTTGCAACCCTAACCATTGGTGAATAGACTATGCCGCCCATTCTACATAAGATATTTCTAGAAAACCTACTGCAAATATTTCGATATTTGTAGAAAACATCCATATTCTACAAGAGATGCTTTGGGAGGGTAAAATCGACTTCGCCTTATTAGAAGACCATTTCAACCGGCAAGAATTTGCACATAAGTCGATTCCAAACGAAGAGTCTATCGCTATCTGTTCGCTAGGAAATAACCTAGCTAAAAAAGCCAATTTTTTAAAAGATTTACTTGATCAACAACTCATGTTACGGGAGCCAGGAAGTGGTCCACGTGATATTTTAGAACAAGCTTTATATAACCAGAATCTTCATATTGACGACTTTACTGGCAGAACTCAAATCACAAATATGAATGTCACCAAAACTTTATGTCATCAAAATATAGGTATCACCTTTGTGTACCGTGAGGCTGTGAAAAAAGAATTAGTTACTGGGTATCTTGTTGAAATACCGTTAGTTGATTTTAATATTCAACATCCCTTTAATTTCGTTTACTTAAAGGATGCACCTGACAAACAGCAAATCGAATCTTTGTTTGAAACAATTATGCGTCTAAGATAGTCTTAGTCTTCTATACTCTAAAATAATAACAGGCGATATCTATAAATAAATATATGTCATGAGCTACACACGTTACAAACTAAACAAAAAAGCCACTAAATGATCACAACATAAATTGTC
>NZ_JBOEQF010000168.1:0-4580 GCF_050689315.1 Aerococcus sp. L_32 | reverse complement strand
AACAATTTATGTTGTGCTCATTTAGTGGCTTTTTTTATTTAGTTTGTAACGTGTATAGCTCATGACATATATTTATTTATAGATATCGCCTGTTATTGTTGTTGAGTATAGAAGACTAAGACTATCTTAGACGCATAATTGTTTCAAACCAAGATTCGATTTCCTGTTTGTCAGGTGCATCCTTTAAGTAAACGAAATTAAAGGGATGTTGAATATTAAAATTTACTAATGGTATTTCAACAAGATACCCAGTAACTAATTCTTTTTTCACAGCCTCACGGTACATAAAGGTGATACCTATATTTTGATGGTATAATGTTTTGATGACATTCATATTTGTGATGTGAGTTTTGCCAGTAAAGTCATCAATATGAAGATTTCGGTTATATAAAGCTAATTCTAGAGTATCGCGTGGACCACTTCTTGGCTCCCATAAAATGAGTTGTTGATCAAGTAGATCTTTTAAAAGATTGGCTTTTTTAGCTAGGTTATTTCTGGCGAACAGATAGCGATAGACACTTCGTTTGGAATCGACTTATGTGCAAATTCTTGCTGGTTGAATTGGCCTTCTAATAAGGCGAAGTCGATTTTACCCTCCCAAACCATCTCTTGTAGAATATGGGTGTTTTCAACAGACATCGAAATATTTGCAGTAGGTTTTTCTAGAAATATCTTATGTAGAATGAGCGGCATAGTATATTCACCAATGGATGGGGTTGCACCAAAATGTAGGGGATAAACCTTTTCTTTTACACGGTGGGGAACGGCAATATGCGTTCACCATTTGCTTTTAATAACTTGATATATTGTTGAAGAGCTTTAGCTTCTTCCGTAAGAGAGAAGATTTTGCCTTTTTTCAGCTATTAAATTGATTGGATAATGGTTCTCTAAATATTGTATATGCTGAGAAACAGCAAGTTGAGTCATTTTTCAGGATTTCAGCCGTTTTAGTAGAACTCCTCTGCTCACAAAGAGTTAAAAAAATTGCAAATGATTATCTATCATCTTTATAATAATTATTTATGTAAATATAAAATATGATCATTATATTTTTGGAAACCGTATGCTATATTCAAGATGTGAATAATGATTTGGAGGAGAATTATGATAGAAAAAGGGAAAAATCTAATGCCAGGTTTATTACTTAGCGCCTTAGTTGCAGTGATAGCTGTAGCGCTGAGTAGCTTATTACCAGGTGGTATCATTGGAGCAACTGTGATGGCTTTGCTTGTTGGGATGGCATTAAATCCTTTCTTCATGAAACATCAGCAGCTATATTTAGGGGTAACTTTTTCAGCAAAGAAAATCTTACGATTAGGAATTATTTTGATGGGCGTGAATCTTAACTTTGCTGAGGTGTGGGATGTTGGAAAATATGCACTATTTTTAATGATATTTACAATGTTGACTGCCTTTGGTGTTGGTAACTTGATTGGTAAGTTTTTTGGGATAAATTGGAAGCTAACAAACTTATTAGCAGTGAGTACAGCGATCTGCGGAGGATCAGCGGTTGCAGCGGTTGGACCTGTTATAAAAGCGAAACATGAAGATATTACTTATGCAATTTCTGCTACCTTTATCTTTGATATTATTACAGTAATTATTTTTCCATGGATAGGGTTTGCGCTGGGGATGTCTGATACAGGGTATGGTCATTGGATTGGTACTGCGGTGAATGATACCTCTTCTGTAGTAGCTGCTGGTTATGCTTTCTCACAACTTGGTGGGAACGTAGCGGTTATTGTAAAACTAACACGTACGCTATTCATCATCCCATATGTGCTTATTTTCTCTGTTATTAATGAACGGCTAGAAAATAAGGCACAGGGAACAGAATCCCATACACCTGTCGATTTACGAAAAATATTCCCTTATTTCATCATTTTATTTCTAGTCGTTGTGGCTTTGCGAAGTATTGGTATTATACCGAATGCGATTGCGCCATCTATTTCTAGTGCATCAAAATTCAGCATGATCATGGCCTTATCTGCAATTGGATTAACGACTAGCTTTAAAGATATTAAAAAAATTGGTCCTAAGCCGATGATTCTAGGTTTTATAGTTGATTCACTTGTTGTCGTTGTTGCCATTGTTGTTCTATTCCTAACAAAGCATTTCTAACGATAAAAGAATAAGTATTGTTTATAAAAAAAGGAATTGTAGCAATGAAGCCACAATTCCTTTTTTTTGTGTTTATTTAGTTGTACTTTCATCTGATTCTAAGTTTGATGAATTTTCATTTTCACTTACACTTACTACAATTTCGTCGTCAGTATTTGTTGTGAAATTAATTTCGTGAATATCACTGTTTTTTAGGTAGGTATCTGCGACTTGGTCTTCGATTTGACTTTGGATGACACGTCTTAATGGGCGGGCACCAAGTTTTGGATCGTAGCCAAGTTCAACTAACCGTTCTTTGACCTTGTCATCAACATTTATATGGATATCTTGGTTGGCTAATAAGTTGTTCATGTTGTCTAATAGTAGGTCAACAATCACAATCAATTCTGTTTTAGTTAGCGGTTGGAATTCGATGATGGCATCGAAACGGTTCAAGAATTCAGGTTTAAAGTAGTCACCAATCTTGTTCATGACACTTTGTTGTTTACCTTGTTTGCTTGCCCCGAAACCAACACTGGCTTCAACGCCATCTGAACCTGCATTTGATGTCATGATGATTAGGGTATCTTTAAAGGATACAGTCCGTCCTTGGGCGTCTGTTAAACGACCGTCTTCCATGATTTGTAGGAAGATATTTAAGACATCTGGATGGGCTTTTTCAATTTCATCTAATAAGATGATTGAATATGGCTGACGACGTACTTGTTCAGTTAATTGGCCAGCTTCATCGTAGCCCACGTATCCTGGAGGTGAACCGATCAGTTTAGACACGGCATGCTTTTCCATGTATTCGGACATATCAAAACGGACTAAGGCTTCGCGGCGACCAAATAATTGGATGGCCAATTGACGAGCTAATTCAGTCTTACCAACACCAGTTGGCCCGACAAACATGAAAGATCCGATCGGACGGTCTTGACGGCTCAAACCAACGCGGTTACGGCGGATAGCTTTAGCAATGTGTTCTACAGCATCGTCTTGACCAATGACGTGTTGTTTCAAGTTTTCGTCTAGGTTGATTAATTGGTTTTGCTCAGATTCTTGCAAGTCTGAAACAGGAATACCGGTTTTGGTTTCGATAATCGCTTGGATGTCGCTAGCAGTAACCGTTGGGGTCTTTTCAGTCACATTTTGGTTGCTATCATACATGCCTTGGTATTTATTTAATTGGTCACGGTAGTAGGCTGCTTTCTCGTAATCTTCTGCTTCTGTAGCCATTTCTTTTAGGTTGGTTAATTCATCAATTTGATTTTTCAAGGATTCACGGTCTAAGAATGGAATAGTTAAGTTCATTTTAGAACCAGATTCATCTAATAGGTCAATCGCTTTATCTGGTAATTGACGGTCTGTGATATAACGGTCTGATAAGCGTACAGTTGCTTCAATGGCTTCATCACTATATTTCACGTTATGGAAACCTTCGTATTTTTCTTGAATACCTTTGATAATTTCCAGGGTTTCTTCTACAGAAGGTTCAGCTACCATGACTTGTTGTAGACGACGGGCTAGGGCGCCATCTTTTTCGATTTTTCTAAATTCATTTAAGGTTGTTGCACCCACTAATTGGAGTTCACCGCGGGCTAGAGCGGGTTTTAAGATATTACCAGCGTCTAGTGAGCCGCCTTCGGTTGAACCAGCGCCGACAATTTCATGAATTTCATCTATAAATAGAATGATGTTTTTATTTTCGCGGACTTCATTCATTAATTGTTGCATTTTTTCTTCGAATTGGCCGCGGATACCAGTTCCTTGAACAAGTGAAGCGACATCTAATTGGATGACTTCTTTGTTGCGTAATTTTTCTGGTACAGCGTGCTCAACAATTTTTTGGGCTAGGCCTTCGACAACGGCTGTTTTACCGACACCCGGTTCACCAATTAGAACAGGATTGTTTTTTGTACGACGGTTCAGGATTTCAATCACTCGGATAATTTCATCGTCTCGACCGATAATTGGGTCAATCAAACCAGCCTTGGCTTGGTCAGTCAAGTTGGTTCCGTAATTGCCTAAGATAGAATCGTCATTGTTGCCACCTTTGCCAGCTTGAGCTTGGGCTTTATTTTGCGAATTTCCAGAAAAGCCTTGTTGTTGCATTTGACGTAATAGGTCATCAAAGCTGTAGCCGCCAAATGGGTTGTTACTATTATTGTTATTATTGTTATTTAAATTATTTGTTTGTTTACCTTGAGATAGCTGTGAGTAGCATGTTTGGCAGAGGTTTACCGCTTCACGTCGGCCATTCACATTTGCGTATACATGAATGACAGCGTCGCGTTCGCCACAGTTTTGACATAACATATAAGCACTTCCTTTATTTAATGCTAGAGCGATTGCCTGCAATTTTTATATTCGCAGCATATAGATATAACTGCTAATATCTATATTATACTCTGACCAATTTTGACTTTCAACCAAAAGGCTTAAAGAAAAATTATTCGTGTTGTATTCAAGGGAAAAAC
>NZ_JBOEQF010000167.1:0-4635 GCF_050689315.1 Aerococcus sp. L_32 | reverse complement strand
CGGGGTAAAGGAGAATTTGCTGTTTAATCCACTGGTTACCCGATTCGATGTCATAGATATTCATGGCTGCAGCAATATTAGCGCCCGATGAATCGCCCACCATGGAGGTAAAGGATTACAGGTGCTGGCTCAATGGCTTGTTGCACTTCATCCGGATAAAAGAGCCGGGCATGCGTAAACCGTTCTTCAATGGGGCAGTCATACTCGCGAATAGTCACTTGCCCGTTTGAAATATCCCGGTTTAAAGTCGTCCCCACTACCCGTCGATACATGAATAGGAAGGAGTTTTATTGTTTCTCGATAATGTCGTTGAGGTATTGAATCATTGGCGTCGGGTCCCGGTGAATTTTAATTCATCCAAGCAAGCGCTCCTCCAATTGGCCGCCAACTTATAAAAATCCCACTATTAGCGTATCCCGTGTGGCCCATCATTGAGAAAAGCACCCCAAGTCGAGCTAACGCCCAACTCAGCGTGCGTATGTTTTTTTAACAAAATGTTTAGGCAAAGAAATGGAAGAAGCTGTAGCCAATCAAGAATAGGCCTACTGTAAAGATAAAGTTTCCTACTGCATAGGTTGGGAAGTTGACTTTCTCTAAGGCTGGTACTGGGCGGTATTTCATATAGAAATAGTTACCGCTAGTTGATTGGTTGACCATTAATGCGACAAACCAGTAAACTGCAAATGCCCCTAGTGACACGATTAAACCGCGGATTGTGGGTGTCCATCCTGTGGTGAAGTAAGCGAAGAATGGAATCAAAATCGTGATAACGTGGTTTAAAAAGTAGCTTAGGCCTGATACGTGGTAAATTTTGTTGATACGGCTAGGCATAAAGAATGAGAAGTAAGCGTAAAGTCCGAAATAGAATAAGACTTGCATGATCATTTGGTTACCTGTTAGTAGGTAAACCAGTCCCATTATGGTTGATAGGCGACAAATGTGCAGTGGTAAGGCTTGTTTTAAATCGAATTTGGTCTCGAAATAATACCAAGAGTATAAGAGAATTTGTTGTAAAACGGAAATGGTAAACATGACACGACCAATAACTACCTGGTGGGTGTTGATAAAGTCGCTAAAAATAAACATGGCAAGTAAAATCATAAAGAAGGCAGCTAAGTACAAGATATGCGCCAGTGAAAATGCATTAATAAAGGGCGCATCAATATTGACACAGTTCAAGTAAATCTTTTCTTTTAGCCCTTGTAGCTTGGCTTTGCGTCGACTTGCATGTTTATCCCATGATTCCATGAAACGTTCACCCTGTTCCTTTCAATCCCATTCAGATAACATCATCCCAATAATACTTCCTCTAGCGTTCAGTTTAGTTCGGTTCTTCCGAGCTTTTTTCTTCTTCATATTACCAAAGACTTTCGCACTTGCTCAAGTAGAAAACCCTTTGGGAACGTTTCGTTATTGTAAACATAATCTTTACTTATTGTTTACAATCCATCCCAAAGAAAAAAGGCCTAAAATCCCCCCAATAAATGGTGATTCTCAAACCTTTCCTCATGTATTTTTTTCGACTTATCCACTTAACCACTATGGTTAGCCTAATGCGGCGATTTCGCGGTCCATTTGTAAGACAATTGCCGCAAGCATGTCTCGCTCAAACGCGAACTGGCCACTGCGGAAATGATAATCAATATTTTGCCGGGTCATGTAAGTCATATTGGCAACGGCTGTGGCATAGCCTTTTTTAAATAAACCGGTGATGAAATACTTGTTTTTATCGACTTGGTCAAAGACCTCCAGCCACTTGCTAGTTTTACGGGCTGAAAAATTGATATCTGCCATAGATAGTAATTTTTCATCGTCCGCATATAAGGCTTGTTTGGCATGGTCTAGGGCAATCAAGTCCTCCCCTAAGAAATCTTGGGTCAACATAGAGCCGTCGACATAGACAGGGGCTTGAATTTCATAAAGGAAAGCCAATACCCGTGCAACTGGTGTTTGATCGCGGACAATTTTTTGCCAGTTAATCAACTGCATATTTAATAAGCCGTCTTCAAAAAAATTCGCATTGTATAGAATGTAGCCTTCGCCCATTTTTTGTGCTTCTTTTAATACTTGTTCTGAATAGGTTAATGACTGGGCAATATCCTCAGATAAACCTAGCCCCCCATTGATTTGAATGGGGTAAATGGCCTGTTGTAAAAGGCGGTAGTATAAGAATGCTGACATACCATCGACAAATAGGATAGATTGCTTATGAATGGCATGGTCTAATTGGATATTGTCAGACATTAAGGCTGGTTGGAATTTGCTTTGAATCATGGTGTGGGCCTGATTGATAATTTCAAGGGCCACTTGTTGGTCTTTAATCGCAACCTCGTAGGCTAAGGTTAACATTACGCCCATTTCTTCCCTCCTTCGCTCGTTTTATTGCTTCGTCTAGAAATGCTTTGTCCTCATCTTACCTAAGAATCGTCAAGAATGCATTCTTTTCTTCAACATCCATCAATAATTTGAGGAACTTTTTGCTGTAAGTCGCGCCTAGGTGGTTTGATAAGGCATCTAGGTTGACTAAGTAGATGATTGTGGGTGTTTGCCGTGAAGTTAGCATGTCGTGAAGGGCATCTAGATTAGCACCATAATAGCTAGGGAAATCTAGGGTTTTTGCTAGGTAATCGTGCAAGTCCTTTTGCCCATAAAGGTCTTGGCCATCAATGATAAGTGTTTGCATGCCTGTCACTCCTTATGATTAATAGAGTTGTTGGAAAGATTCGTAGTGGTCGTCCGTGTAGTAGATGTCGCCGTCGTCTGAATAGATGATGCGCTCAGCTCCGCGGAAACCGCCGTCATAATTAACGTCTGCTTCTCTGTAGTCGTCTTCTTCTGGTAGTAGCCCTTCGTAGTTTCCGAAATAATCGCCACCAATTGACATGCCTTCTGCTACTTCCCACAAGTTGCCGTCGCTAGATTCCCAACCTAGATCTTCGGCTTCGGATTTGGTGATGTAGTTTTCTGGCAGGGTATCATATTGGTCGATGTAGGCAGCTACTTCTTCAGGACTTGTGTAAGTTCCGTCTTCAACCACTTGGACAGTGTCCCCGTCTGTTGATTGAGCAGATTCTGCTGCAGATTCACTAGTCGTTGAAGCATCTGATTCGCTATCAGCTACTTGTGCCTGATCACTTTGATTGTTGTTCTGGTCGTCCGTATGCCACGGTTCTTGCGAGGTATAAACTGCTAACGCCGCTAAGATTATCCCAATAACCGTCTTCGGATTTTTGATTAGCTGCTGGATCGCTTCTAACTGATCTTTCTGTGGATTCATCATCTCTTGTCCCTCCTTCAAATCGAAAAGAAAAACGTCCTTTCGATTTAAGGACGCTTCATTTATATCTATTTTAACTTAAAGTCGCGTGAATGTCTTGGTTTCAGGCTGATAAACTTCAACAAAACCTTCATCCGTATGGAAATGCCAACCTTCTACTTTAAGGTTTCCGGCTGCAACACGGTCAGCGATGATTGGGTATTGCATTAAGTGATTGTATTGGGTGATGATATTTGTCTTCTCCATCAAGTCGCTTTTGGCAACTGGATCATCTAAGGCTGCTAATTGGTCTGCGATAGATTCCTTGACTGGATTTAACTTGCTAATCCATTCTTTTAAATAAGGCATTTCGTCAAAATTTTCTGGTGGATTCAAGCAAGTGTTGCAGCCCCCGCAGTTGATATGGCCAAGTAAGATAATATTATTGACTTGTAATGAGGTTACAGTGAAATCTAAACCTGCTTGTAAGGATAATATTGGGTCTGGGTCATTATACTCTGGTACGATGTTTGCGATATTTCGGATTTGGAAAAC
This sequence comes from Aerococcus sp. L_32, assembly GCF_050689315.1. Taxonomy (NCBI): domain Bacteria; kingdom Bacillati; phylum Bacillota; class Bacilli; order Lactobacillales; family Aerococcaceae; genus Aerococcus; species Aerococcus sp. L_32. Next base: position 824 of record NZ_JBOEQF010000167.1, on the reverse strand, counting down.
TTCGCCGGGATCGGCTTGTAACAAGCTCTCAACATTAATACGTGAATCCCCACAGGTAATCACTAAGGTGTGTGGCGAATGGGTACGTGCTAATGACTCATAGATGGCTTGTTTGTCTTTATAGGCCGTTTCATGGAAGTGATCGACCGCTGGTTTAAAATCTCTCATTCAGTTTTCCTTCTTTCATATAGAACTTCCTAATTATTTTATCATAAAACTCTTGGATTCCTTTAAAATACCTACTGTTTTACCGAAAATAGCACAATCTTTATGCATTATTGCATTTATGCTTTATAATATATGTACAAGAAAATGACCTTAAATATTAATTGCCATTTTGCCAAAAAGAAAGAAGTGACGCGGATGTTACCCAACAAAAACACTCATAGAACAAGTATTCCAGTCGAATTACAGGATATGAAACGGTCAGAATTAGGTGATAAATTTGCTGAATTGCACCGCCAACTACAAGAAACCAAGAAAAGTATGCTGGTGATTGTAGATGGTTGGGAGGCTTCTGGTAAAGGATTCTTGCTCAAGGATTTGACGCGTGAACTGGACCCTAAACATTATGAGGTAGCCGTATTTGATGAAAGTACTTTGGAAGATGAACAGCGCCCGTATTTGCGCCGATTCTTCATGCGGTCGCCTAAGCGCGGTCAAATCGTCTTCTTCGACCGGTCGTTCTACTATGACCTCTTCCACCAACTGGATATGAAGGAGAAAACACTTAATCATGTTTTAGACGATATCTCCTTTGTTGAAAAAGCCCTCGCCCACGATGATACCATAGTGGTCAAGTTCTTTATCCACCATAGTAAGGA
>NZ_JBOEQF010000166.1:0-4645 GCF_050689315.1 Aerococcus sp. L_32 | reverse complement strand
TGGCGTAAAGGAGAATTTGCTGTTTAATCCACTGGTTACCCGATTCGATATCATAGATATTCATGGCTGCAGCAATATTAGCGCCCGATAAAGCCCCCACCATGAAGGTAAAGGATTACAGGTGCTAGCTCAATGGCTTGTTGCACTTCATCCGGATAGAAGAACCGGGCATGCGTAAACCGTTCTTCAATGGGGCAGTCATACTCGCGAATAGTCACTTGCCCGTTTGAAATATCCCGATTTAAAGTCGTCGCCACTACCCATCGATACATGAATAGGAAGGAGTTTTATTGTTTCTCGATAATGTTGTTGAGGTATTGAATCACTGGCGTCGGGTCCCGGTGAATTTTAATTCATCCAAGCAAGCGCTCCTCCAATTGGCCGCCAACTTACAAGAATCCCCCTATTAGCGTATCCCGTGTGGCCCATCATTGAGAAAAGCACCCCAAGTAGAGCTAGCGCTCAACTCAGCGTGCGTATGTTCTTTTAGCAAAATGTTTAGACAAAGAAATTGAAGATGCTGTAGCCAATCAAGAATAGCCCTACTGTAAAGATAAAGTTTCCTACTGTATAGGTTTTGAAGTTGACTTTATCTAAGGATGGTACTGGGCGATATTTCATGTAGAAATAGTTACCGCCAGTTGATTGGTTGACCATTAATGCGACAAACCAGTAAACTGCAAAAATACCTAGTGACACGATTAAACCTCGGATTGAGGGTGTCCATCCTGTAGTGAAGTAAGCGAAGAATGGAATCAAAATCGTAATAATATGGTTTAAGAAGTAGCTTAGGCCTGATACATGGTAAATTTTGTTGATACGGCTTGGCATAAAAAATGAGAAGTAAGCGTAAAGTCCGAAATAGAATAATACTTGCATGATCATTTGGTTACCTGTTAGTAGGTAAATCAGTCCCATTATGGTTGATAGGCGACAAATGTGCAGTGGCAAGGCTTGTTTTAAGTCGAATTTGGTCTCAAAATAATACCAAGAGTATAAGAGTATTTGTTGTAAAATGGAAATGGTAAACATGACACGACCAATGACTACCTGGTGGATGTTGATAAAGTCTCTAAAAATAAACATGGCAAGTAAAATCATAAAGAAGGCAGCTAAGTATAAGATATGCGCCAGTGAAAATGCCTTAATAAAGGGTGCATCAATATTGACACAGTTCAAGTAAATCTTTTCTTTTAGCCCTTGTAGCTTGGCTTTACGGCGACTTGCTTGTTTATCCCATGATTCCATGAATCGTTCACCATTTTCCTTTCAATCCCATTCAAATAACATCATCCCTATAATGCTTCCTTTAGAGTTCAGTTTAATTCGGTTCTTCCGAACGCTTTCTTTATTCATATTACCAAAGACTTTCGCCCTTGCTCAAGTAGAAAACCCTTTGGAAAAGTTTCGTTTTTGTAAACATAATCTTTACTTATTATTTACAATCCATCCCAAAGAAAAAAGGCCTGAAAATCCCTCAGTAAATGGTGATTCTCAAACCTTTTTCTCATGTATTCCTTCTCCACTAGTCTACTGATCCACTTATTCACTTTACCTAACCTAGTGCGGCGATCTCGCGGTCCATTTGTAAGACAATTGTCGCAAGCATGTCTCGCTCAAACGCGAACCGGCCGCTGCGGAAATGATAATCAATATTTTGCCGGGTCATGTAAGTCATATTGGCAACGGCTGTGGCATAGCCTTTTTTAAATAAACCGGTGATGAAATACTTGTTTTTATCGACTTGGTCAAAGACCTCCAACCACTTGCTGGTTTTACGGGCTGAAAAGTTGATATCTGTCATAGATAATAATTTTTCATCGTCTGCATATAGGGCTTGTTTGGCTTGGTCTAGCGCAATCAAGTCTCCCCCTAAGAAATCTTGGGTCAACATAGATCCGTCAACATAGACAGGGGCTTGGATTTCATAGAGGAATGACAATACCCTGGCAACCGGCGTTTGTTCTTGGATGATTTTTTGCCAGTTAATCAATTGCATATTTAATAAGCCGTCTTCAAAATAGTTCGCATTGTATAGAATGTAGCCTTCGCCCATTCTCTGTGCTTCTATTAATACTTGTTCTGAATAGGTTAATGACTGGGCAATATCCTCAGATAGACCTAGCCCCCCATTGATTTGAATGGGGTAAATGGCCTGTTGTAAAAGGCGGTAGTATAAGAATGCTGACATACCATCAGCAAATAGGATAGATTGCTTATGAATGGCATGGTCTAATTGGATATTGTCAGACATTAAGGCTGGTTGGAATTTGCTTTGAATCATGGTGTGGGCCTGATTGATAATTTCAAGGGCCACTTGTTGGTCTTTAATCGCAACCTCGTAGGCTAACGTTAACATTACGCCCATTTCTTCCCTCCTTCGCTCGTTTTATTGCTTCGTCTAGAAATGCTTTGTCTTCATCTTACCTAAGAATCGTCAAGAATGCATTCTTTTCTTCAACATCCAACAATAATTTGAGGAACTTTTTGCTGTAAGTCGCGCCTAGGTGTTCTGACAAGGCATCTAGGTTGACTAAGTAAATGATGATGGGTGTTTGCCATGAAGTTAGCATGTCGTGAAGGGCATCTAGATTGGCACCGTAATAGCTAGGGAAATCTAAGGCTTTTGCTAGGTAATCGTGCAAGTCCCTTTGCCCATAAAGGTCTTGTCCATCAATGATAAGTGTTTGCATGCCTGTCACTCCTTAAGATTAATAGAGTTGTTGGAAGGATTCGTAGTGGTCGTCCGTGTAGTAAATATCGCCGTCATCTGAATAGATAATGCGTTCAGCGCCGCGGAAGCCGCCGTCATAATTAACGTCTGCTTCTCGGTAGTCGTCTTCTTCTGGCAGTAGGCCTTCATAGTTTCCAAAATAATCGCCACCGATTGACATGCCTTCTGCTACTTCCCACAAGTTGCCGTCGCTAGATTCCCAACCTAAATTTTCGGCTTCGGATTTGGTGATATAGTTTTCTGGCAGTGTGTCATATTGGTCGATGTAGGCAGCAACTTCTTCAGGACTTGTGTAAGTTCTGTCTTCAGCCACTTGGACTGTGTCCTCGTCTGTTGCTTGAGCGGATTCTGTTGCAGATTCACTAGTCGTTGAAGAATCTGATTCGCTGTCAGCTACTTGTGCTTGGTCACTTTGATTGTTGTTCTGGTCGTCCATATTCCACGGTTCTTGCGAGACATAGACTGCTAACGCCGCTAAGATTATCCCTATAACCGACTTCGGATTTTTGATCAGCTGCTGGATCGCTTCTAACTGATTTTTCTGTGGATTCATCGTCTCTTGTCCCTCCTTCAAATCGAAAAGAAAAACGTCCTTTCTAGTTAAGGACGCTTCAATTATATCTATTTTAACTTAAAGTCGCTTGAATGTCTTTGTTTCTGGCTGATAAACTTCAACAAAACCTTCATCCGTATGGAAATGCCAACCTTCTACTTTTAGGTTTCCGGCTGCAACACGGTCAGCGATGATTGGGTATTCCATTAAGTGGTTGTATTGGGTAATGATATTCGTTTTTTCCATCAAGTCACTCTTAGCAACTGGATCGTCTAACTCAGCTAATTGGTCTTCGATAGATTCCTTGACTGGATTTAACTTGCCAATCCATTCTTTTAAATAAGGCATTTCGTCAAAATTTTCTGGTGGGTTTAGGCAAGTGTTACACCCCCCGCAGTTAATATGGCCAAGTAAGATAATATTATTGACTTTTAATGAGGTTACAGTGAAGTCTAAACCTGCTTGTAAGGATAATACCGGGTCTGGGTCGTTGTATTCTGGTACGATATTTGCGATATTTCGGATTTGGAAAACTTCGCCGGGGCCGGCTTGTAACAAGCTCTCAACATTAATACGTGAATCACCACAGGTAATCACTAAGGTGTGTGGCGAATGGGTGCGCGCTAATGCTTCGTAGATGTCTTGTTTGTCTTTATAGGCCGTTTCATGGAAGTGATCGACCGCTGGTTTAAAATCTCTCATTCAGTTTTCCTTCTTTCATATAGTACTTCCTAATTATTTTATCATAAAACTCTTGGATTCCTTTAAAATACCTACTGTTTTACCGAAAATAGCACAATCCTTATGCATTATTGCATTTATGCTTTATAATATATGTACAAGAAAATGACCTTAAATATTAATTGCCATTTTGCCAAAAAGAAAGAAGTGACGCGGATGTTACCCAACAAAAACACTCATAGAATAAGTATTCCAGTCGAATTACAGGATATGAAACGGTCAGAATTAGGTGAAAAATTTGCTGAATTGCACCGCCAACTACAAGAAACCAAGAAAAGTATGCTGGTGATTGTGGATGGTTGGGAGGCTTCTGGTAAAGGATTCTTGCTCAAGGATTTGACGCGTGAACTGGACCCTAAACATTATGAGGTGGCCGTCTTTGATGAAAGTACTTTGGAAGATGAACAGCACCCATATTTGCGCCGATTCTTCATGCGGTCGCCTAAGCGCGGTCAGATCGTCTTCTTCGACCGGTCGTTCTACTATGACCTATTCCACCAGCTGGATATGGAGGAGAAAACACTTAATCATATTTTAGACGATATCTCCTTTGTTGAAAAAGCCCTCGCCCACGATGATACCATAGTGGTCAAGTTCTTTATCCACCATAGTAAGGG
>NZ_JBOEQF010000165.1:0-4691 GCF_050689315.1 Aerococcus sp. L_32 | reverse complement strand
TTGTCGCACCAGTTCCTGAAGCAGCATAAATCGCTACTCGTCCTTTGACTTCTGTGTCGATTAAATATATATCTTTCGCTGGGTTACCCACGATATTGTAACTTAACCCACCGTACGCTTTTGGCGTTAATAAATGAATCTCGTTGCCAACCGTAAAAGGACCTTTGACTCGATATACTCGCCAAGTATCAGCACTTGCCGGTAAGTATAGTTTCTTAGTAGTGTTAGCCACGCTACCACCTTTACCAGTAATTGTGGCACCAGTACCCGGTCCAGCATAGATGGCTACCGTACCTTTTACGCTTGTCTTAATCAAGTAAACATGAGGTGCTGGGTTACCTAAAATGTCATAGGTTAGCCCACCAAAAGCTGAAGGTGTTAACAAGTGCACCTCATTACCCACAGTGTACGGACCATTCGCATTGTATACACGCCATGTTTTAGCGCTTGCAGGTAAATGTAGTTGTTGGCCAGTAGATGCTGTAGATGAAGGGTTAGCAACGTATAATTTAGACTCTGGGAAAATAAGGTTAGGATTCTCAAGCTTGTTCCATATAACTATATTATCAACTGTCACACCGTATTTTTTAGCAATTGCACCTAGAGTTTCACCAGTTTGCACTGTGTGCATCTTAGCCGTAACAGATACATATCCGTCATTTTGAGTGGTGTTTGTGGCTTGTTGCGCCACTTTGTAACCTGCCAATTCAGCCTTAAAGTTTTTCCACTTCTGCCAGTCATTCCATTGCCAGTTACCCGGGCATAGTTTACCAGAAACATCATAGTGGCGAATTAGTATCAATAGACTATCGTAATGCAATTGACTTTGAAGCCCGTACAGTGCAGATAGAGCGTATTTTTGACCAAGAAAATAAGATTTATACATTACCAAAAACAAATGAACGAAGAACAATCTATTTAAACGATATTGCCTTAGAAACTATTAAAGAACAAATAATGATGGATAAAATGCGGATACTACAATACGGATTAGATCGTGAGAATGTAGCTTTATTCAGAAGCGACAACGGGTTGCCTAGACGGCCTAAGTTTTTAAATACTGAACTACATAAAATTAAAATTCCCAACAAGCATTTGACATCACATATCTTTAGACATACCTATGTCAGTCTGGCAGTTGAACAAGGAATTGATAAAGATACGATAGCTAAACAAGTTGGGCATGCTAATACTAAAATGATTGATGATATTTATTTACACGTTACCGACAAGATGGAGCAAGACATTGCAGACAAATTACATAGCTTTCAGATATAATTTGCTCCCTTTATGCTCCCTAGCGCTCCCTTTTTGGCATCGAATTTTAGACACAAAAAAACTAGCTAAACTGATGTTTAACTAGTCTGGTGGGCTGTTGCCCTAATTGTTAAAATTTAAATTAGATTTACGCTTTAACAACGTTAGCTGCTTGTGGTCCACGGTTTCCGTCTTCGATTTCGAAAGAAACTTCTTGACCTTCTTCTAAAGATTTGAACCCGTCACCTTGAATAGCTGTGAAGTGAACGAATACATCGTCAGCGCCATCGCGTTCGATAAATCCAAAACCTTTTTCTGCGTTAAACCATTTAACTTTACCTTGTTCCATAATAATAGAATCCTCCTCGTGCTCATGCACATATTTCTTTAGTAATTCTTGCACGGCTCGAGTAAAACTTTTAAGTGCTTAGCACTTTTAAAAATGTATAACTTTTTACCTATCCAAAAATTCTTACTTTAGTATAACATGGACAACTATTTTTAGCAATGATTATTAATAAGTAAAGTTATTTTTATCATTCAAAAATACCATATTCCTGTAAACTTAAGAAAGCATCGCCACCTACAATGATGTGATCCAATATTTCTATGCCAATCAAATCCCCCACCTCAGCCAACCGTCTAGTAAAATCGATATCCGCCTGAGAAGGCGACGGATTACCGGACGGATGATTATGGGCGACAATAATTCGCGCAGCAGACGCCCGAACCCCTTCTTTAAAGATTTCCCTTGGATGTGCAACTGAAGCATTTAGCGAGCCTATAAATATGGTCTTCTCTTTAACGATTTGATTTTTTGTATTTAGATATAAGGCCATCACATTTTCCTGCTGCAGGTCTTTCAACTTCTCAATACAATAATTCCCCGCATCTTTTGTCGACATAATTACGCCCAATTTTTCCTGGTTAGATTGGTATAAGCGCCGACCAAACTCTATAGCAGCCTGTATTTCAACCGCCTTAGCTGGTCCAACACCTGGCAACTGGATTAAATCATGGTAAGAAGCCGTACGCAAATCATATCTCGTCCCGAAATGCTGGATAATTTTCATAGCCAATTGAATGGCGTTCAGACTCCGGTTCCCAGTCCGTAACACAATAGCCAATAACTCATACATAGTCAACGATTCCGCCCCGTGGGTCATCAACCGTTCTCTCGGCCTAATCTCCTCTGGCAGCTCATGTATGGTTGTCTTTAATAACACTTGATTTTCAGTCATTCATTCACACCCCTCTACCATATTTATACGTGGAAAAAGTGCTAACTTGACCAATCTAAATATGAATAGAAATCAGATTTCGCTTATTTTGGCAAAAAGAAAAACGTGCAACTTTCGTTACACGCGCCCTCCCTCAATTCACTTGTAATTTCAGCTGATGTCACAGAAAATCCTAGAACAAGCCAGTGATTTCCCCATCTTTTTTAATATCCATATCCAAGGCTGCTGGATGTTTTGGCAAGCCTGGCATCGTTAACACATCGCCCGTCAAGGCCACAATAAAACCAGCCCCAATTTTTGGCACCAATTCACGTACTGTCACATCAAAGTCTTCTGGTCGACCCAAGGCTTTTGGATCATCAGATAGTGAATATTGGGTTTTCGCCATACAGATTGGTAAATTACCCCAGCCATTTTTCTCGAAACGACGCATTTGATTTTGCGCTTTCTTAGAAAATACAACATCACGTCCGCCATAAATTTTCTGCACAATGGCACGGGCTTTCTCTTCTAAATTCGTTGCTTCATAAGCATAAGTCGCTTTAAATTCCTGGTCATTCCCGTCAATTGCAGCTACGACAGCGTCCGCCAAGTCCAAACCACCCTGGCCACCATCAGCCCATACAGATGATTTCACACAAACGACCCCTAGTTCAGCACACTTGTCTAAGACAACCTGTTCTTCTGCTTCGGTATCCGTCACAAATTCATTCACACAAACAACTACTGGTACTTGGAACTTTTGCATGGTTTCAATATGTTTTTGCAGATTGGCAAAACCAGCCACCACCGCTTCAACGTTTTCCCCTGCATTCAAGTCTTTCACTGCAACGCCACCGTGCATTTTCAATGAACGGATGGTCGCCACAACAACGACTGCATCCGGCGCTTTTCCAAGGACGGGCACTTTAATATCCATGAATTTTTCGGCCCCTAAATCAGCCCCAAACCCAGCTTCAGTTACCACATAATCCGCTAATTTCAAGGCTGCGTGTGTCGCCACAACTGAGTTACAACCATGGGCGATATTGGCAAATGGCCCACCATGCACAAATGCTGGCGTATGCTCTAAAGTCTGGACTAAATTCGGTGCAATTGCGTCCTTCATGACCAAGGTTAAAGCACCTTCAGCCCCCAAATCAGCTACAGTAATTGGCTGACGGTCGCGGTTTTCCCCAATGACAATCCGGGCAAACCGCGCACGCATGTCTTCTAGGTCTGTCGCTAAACACAAAATCGCCATAATTTCTGATGCCACGGTAATGTCAAAGCCGTCTTGACGCGGGAAGCCGTTCCCAACGCCACCTAAGGCCACTGTAACCTCACGTAAGGCCCGGTCATTCAAGTCAACCGCCCGCTTCCAAGTCACCCGACGGACGTCGATATCTAACTCATTCCCTTGGTGGATGTGGTTGTCGATTAAAGCAGATAAGGTATTATTAGCCGTTGTGATGGCATGCATGTCGCCTGTGAAATGCAGGTTAATATCTTCCATCGGTTGGATTTGCGCGTAACCACCACCCGCAGCACCACCCTTAACCCCCATAGTTGGCCCTAACGAAGGCTCACGTAAGGCGATCATGGTTGACTTGCCGCGCTGACTCAAAGCATCCCCTAAACCGACTGTAGTTGTCGATTTCCCTTCACCTGCAGGCGTTGGGTTTATGGCTGTCACCAAAATCAACTTGCCGTTTTCATTCGATTCAATTTTTCCCAAGGTTTTTGCTGGTACCTTGGCCTTATATTTTCCATATAAATCGATATCGTCCACATTAAAACCAATTTTTTCAGCAATTTCACTTATCGGTGCCAACTCATTTTGTTGGGCAATTTGAATATCTGTTAACATGACAAAACCTCTTTCTATGACATCATTTTCTCATTATATTCTAGCATACTTCACAGCAAATCTAATACTTTCTTGAAAAAGAACGATTCCTCTCTTTGCTAGCAAAACTGCTATAGATAGGGGTCCTAGCAAGCCGACATCTACCCCTTTTGCCAAAAAGCACTTTCGTATTAAAAAAAGACTGGCCCACGGGGGTACCAGTCAAATTTGCTTAGTCTATAAATGGTAAGGCGTCACCAAGACGGCCAACGACTGCTAAAACGCGGTCGTAAGTTTCATCATCCGGGGCTACCAAATCAGGGACCATGATCACGTCTAAACCTGCTTGATAAGCAGCATTAACG
>NZ_JBOEQF010000164.1:0-4731 GCF_050689315.1 Aerococcus sp. L_32 | reverse complement strand
TATTATAGCGATGGGTCCAATCGATTAGCAGTTTAAAATAAAGAGTCTGACTTGATTTAAGAAGCATTGCAATCAAGTCAGACTTTTATTTATTTATATGCTGTTACTTGCCGATCTAGAAATTGTTTTGCGACTTCTTGTCCAAAGGCAAAAGACATTTTTGCATTGTTGTTTCCGTATTGTGTGGTCATAATCCAACGACCTGTCAAGAAGAGGTTGTCGAGCGTTCCATACCGTTGAGAAATGACTTGTCCTTGAGGCCAGGTGACTAGCACACCACCGTCTAAGGCAGGGGTAAATATTTCACGGTTAACCATGTTTTTTATGAATACAACTTGTTGTGTTGCCGGTAGTAATTGACTTTCAAATCCAGCTGCATTCACTAAAATATCCACATGCTTGCTTGAACCGTTCTCAAAAATCAATTCAAACCCCCCATCACTATATGGTTTGATGTCCGCCAGTTTATCGTGGAAGGTTACCTTACCCTCGTCATACCACTGCATAATATCCTCTAGGGCTTCATGCGTCATTTGACTTCTGAAATGTTCAAAAATAGGCATATATTCTTGCTTGTATCTATTGCGGTCCAGTACCGACATGCCCATGTATATATAAGGCAAATAAGGCGTGACAATACCCGCATAAATTTGGAATATATGTAAATCGCGATCATAGTGGGCTAATTCTTGACGAATCTGCGTGATAGAGCCACTACTATATCTGTCAATTACGCGTTTAACATCTACATTATTAACTGCCATATCTCCCATAAAAGTTTCCAAAATACTAGCTAGTGGAATATAACCATTATGGGCTGACTGCTGATTTTTAATCCAATCCATATTAAAAGTAGCCTGAATATAACCATCATATGGCCCTTGTTTAACAGAGGAGAATGGTGTAGATCGCGTAAAGAAGGTAATTGAACGAGCGAGTTGACCAGCATAGTGATATTGCAGGTAACGCATAACATCTAAACCAGTTAAGCCGGACCCAATGATGCCAATCTTTTTACTAGGATGAATGGCGGCAAGTTTCTCCATTACCGGGTAGGGGTCGTGAATGTATCCGCTATGTCCCATTAAACGGTAGTGATCCGCATAAGGTGGATGCCCGATATTTAGAAAAACGACGTTATAAATGGTATTTTGCCAATAACCATCAGCTGTTTGTAATTGATAGTAGTAATTCTTTTCTTGGTTGCCTGTAATATGATCACCTGTTTGATCTACAACTTGGATGTCTTGAATACGTTGGTAATGGATATGAACGTGGTCATTATCTAAATAATGTTTCATACGGTCCTTTAAATAATCACCGTACATTGCACGGGGGATAAAGGCTCCTGGATTACAGTATTCTTTGTGGTGGTATGACAACCAGTCTAATAAATCATTAGGATTATCTGCTTCGATAGATAAATCTTTCGCATATGAATTCATTACTAACTTATGGTCGTCCTCTTGATAGGGGAAACCATTGCCTAAGGACCTAGATTCATCATAAATATCAATTGTTAAGGGTTGCTTTGGATGTTGGTTTTTAAAATCAATCAGGGCTTTCAGGGTGCCATTTCCAGCTACACCTAATCCTACAATCGCGATTTGCATAGTATTCTCCTTAAATGTTGTTAAAAAATTTTTGTAGGGACGAAAGCATATTGAAATATATTTGATTATTGCGTTTACTTTCCCCATCCTATTAACGCTATAAATTATAGCATATTCCTATGTTTTACAAGAAAATTCCCTATGAAATATCCGTAATTCAAAAGAGGATAGGATTAAAATTTCCTAAATTTTATCTTAATGTAATGTTGTTTTATATTAGGATATGGTATTTTTGTTGAATACGAAAAGGAGTTACAATAATGAAACCAAATTTGAAGAAACAACTGACAATGCGTGAGCTCGTTGTCGTAGCATCGACTTTGTTTGGCCTATTTTTTGGTGCCGGTAATATCATCTTCCCTGTCTTGATGGGACAAATGGCCGGCGACAATGTTTGGCAAGCGAGTCTTGGCTTTATCATCACTGCAACAGGTTTACCGTTATTAGCGGTAGCTGCTATGGGGATGACGCACTCAGAGGGGGTCTTTCATTTAGCGAGTAAGATTTCTAGAAAATATGCCTTATTCTTTACAGTGGCGCTTTACTTAACGATTGGTCCATTCTTCGCTAGTCCAAGGACGGCATCCGTATCTTTTGAAGTGGGTTTTGCGACCACTAATTTCGCTGATTCACCTGTGGCGCTATTGATTTATTCGGTCTTATTCTTCGGGGTGGCCTTAGCATTATCTCTCCGACCGTCTAATATCATGGATTATGTTGGTAAGTTCTTAAACCCCGTCTTCTTAGTTTTCTTAGCGGTCATTTTTGTTCGTGCATTTACTATGCCAGAAACGAGTGTGGGTGAAGTTGACGCGATTGGCAACTATACAAATCAAGCCTTTTTCCAAGGATTCCTAGAAGGGTATAACACCATGGATGTCTTGGCGGCCTTAGCATTTGGGATTATCATTATCCGGTCAATCCGCAAATTAGGGGTCAACGAACCTAAAGCCTTAGCCAATTCAACAGTTAAATCAGGGTTATTAACAGCGATTTTAATGGGCCTAATTTACTTCAGTTTAGCCATCTTAGGAACACAAAGTCGTGGCTTTATTGATGTTCAGGAAAATGGGGGCATCGCGCTTTCATTGATCACCCAACACTACTTCGGTACAGCTGGTTCAATCTTGTTAGCCATTGTGATGGTATTTGCTTGTTTGAAAACAGCTATTGGATTAATCGTAGCCTGTGTAGAAACATTTGAAGAGCTATTCCCAAATAAATTATCATTAACACAATGGACGATTTTATTTGCTGGCTTATCATTTATTGTTTCAAATGTTGGTTTAACAACGATAATCGGCTTATCAACACCAGTATTAATGTTCTTATACCCACTGGCAATCTCACTTGTGATTTTAGCCCTATGTGAACCCGTCTACACCAGTAAGCATGTCTACCGCTGGGTAACTGGCTTTACTATGGTTGCTGCCTTGTTTGACTTCATCAAAACATTACCAGAGGGCATTTTCAACTTAGTTGGTGGAGATGCAATCGGTCATTTCGCTCAAGCAGTCTTACCATTTTACGCCTACGGATTCGGCTGGCTAGTCCCAGCACTTCTTGGGCTTGTTATAGGTATTATCCTTACTGAAAAAGATAAAATAGCTAGTTAAACGAATCGATAACACCTCTACTTCTTGATTTGAAGTGGGGTGTTTTTTTGTTTGCAACATCCAACTATCGTTTATAAACTTTATAGAGACTATTTTTTATTGCATATATTAACTGTTACGCATGCCAACAAAAATATAGTAAATGTATATTTTCTTCTAGTGCCCTGATAACAGTATCTTTTAAGTGTCTATCATCTGTACTAAAAATATTACTGAACTTGAACCGCGCTGCAATGACTGACGAAACTTTACGAACAATCTAGTTATGACAACTAGTAAAAGGGGTAAGCATTAAAACTTGCCCTTTTTTTTGACTCGCGGTCATGGTAAACTATGTCGACACCATTTTTAGTACAATGATGTATTTTTAAGGAGACGCATATATATGAAAACAGCAATTATCGTTGACTCAACAGCAACTTTACCAGAAGATCTTAGCAACTTGGAAAATGTATTCCAGATTAAACTGAGCGTTATTTTTCCAGATGGGGAAATCCGTGAAGATTCTAGCGATCCCCAAGTGATTTCCGACTACTACAACGAACTAGAAACAATGACAGTACTGCCTACAACATCACAACCGACAAATGGCCAAATCTATGACGTATATGAAGAAATCGTCAAAGCGGGCTACGATGAAGTATATGGCGTGGTCATTTCAGGTCAATTAAGTGGGACTAAATCGTCATTAGAAGCAGTGTCACGTGAATTTACTGACCAAGTAACGACCCATATTATCGATGCTAAATCGACTTCAGGGGTATCGCAACACCTTGTTCGCGAATGCTTACGTTTACTAGAAGCAGGCTACAAGGCGGAAAAAATCGTTCCTGCTTTAAACAAGGTAGCAGATGAGACAGAAACTTATATTATGGTAGGATCATTAGATAACCTAGTAAAAGGTGGCCGGTTATCAGCTGCCGGTGCCTTCTTTGGTAACCTCTTAAAAATCACACCTTTAATTAAAATTGACCAAATGGGTGCGCTAGAAGTGATTGATAAAATCCGTACTGACCGTAAAATGAAAGAAAAATTCAAAGGGATTTACGAGGCTGCCCACGCTAAATATGGTCACCGTTTACATGTGTCTGTAGCCCACTCAAACGCTTCAGAACGCGCCTTAGAACTTGTTGCCAATATGTCAGATGATATGGATATGTCACAAGTAATTGTCTCTGCATTAACGCCGGTTGTAGGGACCCATGTAGGGAACGGTTCGATTGGAATCTTTTTAGTGGTAGATGCCGAATTGTAAAACGAGAGAAAAATGCGATTTATCGCATTTTTTTTGTTATAATGTACCTTGAATAAACACAAGCACCAAGTGTTACAAGGAGGAGAATATTATGCGCTCAGCAATCATTGTAGATAGTACATCTAGTTTGCCTGACGAATTAAAAAACCATCCCGATGTGTACGAGGTAACTTTAAAGATTGCTTTTAAGGATGGCGAAGTGATGGATGATACCACAAACGAAATGAGTTTGAAACACTTTTACCAC
>NZ_JBOEQF010000163.1:0-4758 GCF_050689315.1 Aerococcus sp. L_32 | reverse complement strand
TCAAGCTTGTATTGAAGTGCTTGGGCAAGATGTTGAAACAATTAAGGCTTATTTTGAAGCTTTAATCGGGAAATTTACCTTGATTTATATGAACAATGACCGGTTTATCGCCTATAAACATTTGGACGGGATTAAACCTTTAGCCATTGGGAAGATGGACGATACCATCATTGCGAGTTCAGAAACGGCAGCTATTGATTCGATTGCTGGGCACGTGATTCGTGAAATTCAACCGGGTGAATTGTTTATTCAAACAAAAACACAATGTATTTCTTATTACCTATCGGCCAACATGGCAGCAACTGAAAACCTGGATGCCTTCGAGTTTATTTATACGGCGCGTCCAGATTCCATTCTAGACGGGATTTCTGTCTATGATGCGCGTTATCGTTTAGGGGAAACCTTGTGGCAAGAAGACCAATTGCATAAAGGAATTGTGATTGGGGCACCGGAATCGGGTGTGATTTCGTCTATGGGTTACGCTAAGGCGTCAGGATTACCCTATGAGCAAGGATTTGTCCGTAACCGCTATATTGGCCGGACCTTTATCCAGTCATCGCAAACCATTCGCGAACGAAATATTGAAATCAAATTGACCCCAATTAAAAGTATTGTGGCCAACCGTGAAGTCATTTTAATCGATGATTCTATTGTGCGGGGTTCAACTATTAAACGAACGGTCAATACCTTAAAAGAAGCAGGCGCAAGTAAGATTCATGTCCGCATTGCCGCGCCACCAGTTGTGAAGGGTGAATCGATGACGGTGGATATTCCAGACAAGCACCAACTTGTCGCTTACAACCGGACGATTGAGGAAGTGAGAGACCTGATTGGCTGTGACAGCTTGAAATATATTTCTTTAGATGGCTTTCACCGTGCCATCGGGCGCAATAAACTGTATGAACCTTATTTTACTGAAGAATAAGCGACAGATAGAAGATAATAGGAGATCAAAATGGGATTAGATTATAAGTCTGCTGGGGTCAACAAAGAAGCCGGCTACCAGCAGGTGCAATTAATTAAAGACATGATGAAAGCCACTTATACAGATCAGGTGATGACTGAAACGGGTGGCTTTTCAGGTATGGTTGAACTGGGTGCGCCGGATATGAAGGCGCCCGTCTTAGTTTCTGGAACTGACGGGGTGGGGACCAAATTAATGGTGGCCCAAGAAGTTGGTATCCATGACACCGTTGGGATTGACCTTGTTGCGATGTGTGTCAATGACATTATCTGCCAAGGTGCCAAGCCCTTATTTTTCCTTGACTATATTGCAACAGGTAAACTAGTTCCTGGCAAAATGGCCAGCATCGTCCAAGGCGTAGCCGATGGTTGTAAACAAGCTGGTGCTGCCTTAATTGGTGGTGAAACTGCTGAAATGCCAGGTATGTACGGCAAAGATGATTATGATTTGGCTGGATTTGCTGTCGGTCTTGTCGATAAAGAAAAAATCATTTCAGGAAAAGACATCAAAGCGGGCGATATCGCTCTTGCCTTGCCATCTTCAGGCGTCCATTCTAATGGCTTCTCTTTGGTTAGAGCAATATTAGAAAAAAATAAGATTGATTTTAATGATCAATATCGAGATACTAATAAAACGGTGGGCGAAGTTTTACTGACACCCACAAAAATCTATGCTAAAGATGTGCTAGCTTTAATCGAGGCCGTGACTGTCAAAGGGCTAGCCCATATTACAGGCGGTGGTTTATTTGAAAACGTACCGCGTACTTTACCTGAAGGCCTTGGTTTAGCGGTTAACCGTGACCAAATCCCGACGCTAGATATTTTTGACTATTTACAAGATCTAGGCCAGGTGGCAGAGGATGAAATGTTTGGGACCTTTAACATGGGGGTCGGCATGGTCATTTTCCTAGACCCAGCGGATGTTGACAAAGCCTTAAAAGTTTTAGCGGCTAATGACAGCGGCGCCTTTAAATTAGGACAAGTGACGACGCAAGCTGACGGAGTATCTTTTGTATGATTAAAATTGGCGTTTTAATTTCTGGCGGTGGGACTAATCTGCAGGCCATTATAGATGCTTGTGGGTTAGGCGACTTACCAGCTAAAGTGTCAGTGGTCATTTCAAATAAGGCAGATGCTTATGGTTTAGAACGGGCCAAAAAGGCTGGGATTGACCAATTATATACCAATGATGATGAGCAGACTTTAGCGACCTTGCAGGCCTATGACGTGGATATTGTGGTTTTAGCAGGATACTTGAAATTGATTGCCAAAGACCTGGTCCAAGCGTTTGAAGGGCGGATGTTGAATATTCATCCGTCACTTATTCCGGCTTTTTCAGGTAAGGGGTATTACGGGTTGAAAGTCCATCAAGCAGCCATTGATCGCGGAGTTAAAGTAACTGGGGCGACCGTTCATTTAGTTGATGAAAACTTTGATGAGGGGAAAATCTTGATTCAAGAAGTGGTTACTGTTTTGCCCACAGACACTGCAGAAACCTTGCAGGCACGCGTTTTAGCAGTAGAACACAGGATATTGATCACAGCTATTGCTGAGGTCATTAGCGGTCTAGACGGCTAGGTTTAGCTATTAGACGAAGAAAAAATAATACGGAGACATAAGGAGACGAAAATGAAAAGAGCTTTAATTTCTGTTTACGATAAGACTGGTATTGTTGAATTTGCGACCAGATTAGACCAATTAGGTTGGGAAATCATCTCTACAGGTGGGACAAAATCTTTATTAGAAGAGGCTGGAATCAAGGTGATTTCTGTTGAAGAAGTAACCAATTCACCTGAGATTTTACAGGGGCGTGTGAAGACTTTACACCCACATATTCATGGTGGGATCTTGTTCAACCGTGACATTCCTGAACATCAAGAAACAGTTGATGAATTAGGGATTCATGCCATTGATATGGTGATCAACAGCTTATATCCATTTGAAGAAACCGTGAAAAATGCGGCCTCATCTAAGGCAGAAATTATTGAAAAAATCGATGTTGGAGGGCCTTCAATGATCCGTGCAGCAGCTAAAAACTACAAAGACGTCTTAATCGTTACAGACGCAGCGGATTATGATTTAGTTGCTGACGCTTTGGAAAATGACAATAATACCCTTGAATTACGGGAAAACTTAGCTGCAAAAGCCTTCAGATTAACGGCTTTCTATGATGCCATGATTGCTGAGTACTTTACTGGCCTAGCTGATGAAAAATTCCCAGAATTATTAACAAAAGCCTTCCGTTATAAGGAAGAATTGCGTTACGGGGAAAATCCCCACCAAGCAGCTGTTTACTATGAAAGTCCGCTTGAAGAAGACTTTGACCTAGAACAATTACATGGGAAACAAATTTCTTACAACAACTACAATGACATGCGGGCCAATATGGACCTTGTCCAAGAGTTTGACGAGCCAGTTTGTGTGGCAGTCAAACATGCCAATCCATGTGGGGTAGCGGTTGCTGATACACCGGCAGAAGCCTACAGAAAAGCATTTGCTGGGGACCCAGTGTCTATTTTCGGTGGGATTATTGGTTTTAACCGCACGGTTGATGCTGAAACAGCTGAAGAATTGTCGAAAATTTTCCTAGAAATTATCGTGGCGCCTGACTTTACGGAAGAAGCTTTTGCCATTTTGGCCAAAAAGAAAAATCTACGTTTAGTTAAATCGACTAAATTAGGCAAATTCAAGGGTAAAGGGACAACTTACAAGGAAACAGTAGGTGGCTTGTTAATCCAAGATAAAGACTTACCAATCTACGCTGAAACAGGACTTGAACTTAAAACAGACCGTCAAGTAACGGACAAAGAGTTAGAAGATATGGACTTCGCTTGGAAAGTGGCTAAACACTGTGCGTCAAACGCCATGGTCATTGCAAAAGACAAACAAACCTACGCTTTAGGCCACGGGGAAGTGCGTCGTGTGTGGGCGCTTGAAGATGCCTTACAACGGTCTGAATTTCCATTAGAAGGGGCAGTTGTCGCTTCAGACGGCTTCTTCTTCCCAGATACCATCGATAGTTTACATGAATATGGCATTAAAGCCATCGTACAACCAGGTGGTTCTGTCCAAGATGAGAAAGTGATTCAAGCAGCTAAAGATTACGATATTTCAGTTGTGTTCACTGGCATGCGTCATTTCAAACACTAATGACGAGCTGTTAATTCCTAAGGAGAAATCATGAAAATTTTAATTATTGGTGCTGGTGGTAGAGAACATGCCATTGCTTGGAAATTGGCCCAGTCCGACCGACCAGTTGATATTTTTCTAGCACCTGGAAATGCAGGTACGGCAAGTGAGTATACCAATGTCCCAATCGACGTGATGGACTTTGACCGCTTACTTGATTTTGCCTTAACTGAGGCCATCGATCTGGTGATTGTAGGGCCAGAAGATCCGCTTTGTGCCGGCATTGTGGATGTCTTTAAAGATGTTGGTATTGCTGTTTTTGGACCTGACAAAATCAGTGCCCAACTAGAAGCTAGCAAGGATTTGACCAAGCAATTTTTGAATAAATATCAAATTCCAACTGCCAACTCTTTTACCACAGCTGACTTTGACCAAGCCAAGGACTATATCAACCAAGCTGACCTGCCAATCGTTATTAAGGCGGACGGTTTATGCAAAGGTAAGGGCGTCGTGATTTGTCAAAGTCTTGAAGAGGCAGAGGGCACTTTAAAAGACATGTTGCTTGATCAAAGTTTCGGAGATTCCGCTAGCCAAGTCGTTATTGAAGACTATTTAGATGGCTATGAGCAGTCACTTTTATGTTTCGTGTCCAATAACCAATTGGTG
>NZ_JBOEQF010000162.1:0-4758 GCF_050689315.1 Aerococcus sp. L_32 | reverse complement strand
CCAGGCTTGTATTGAAGTGCTTGGGCAAGATATTGAAACAATTAAAGCTTATTTTGAAGCTTTAATCGGTAAATTTACCTTGATTTATATGAACAATGACCGGTTTATCGCCTATAAACATTTGGACGGGATTAAACCTTTAGCCATTGGGAAGATGGGCGATACCATCATTGCGAGTTCAGAAACGGCAGCTATTGATTCGATTGCTGGGCACGTAATTCGTGAAATCCAACCGGGTGAATTGTTTATTCAAACAAAAACACAATGCATTTCTTACTACCTATCAGCCAACATGGAAGCAACTGAAAGCCTGGATGC
This sequence comes from Aerococcus sp. L_32, assembly GCF_050689315.1. Taxonomy (NCBI): domain Bacteria; kingdom Bacillati; phylum Bacillota; class Bacilli; order Lactobacillales; family Aerococcaceae; genus Aerococcus; species Aerococcus sp. L_32. Next base: position 4,440 of record NZ_JBOEQF010000162.1, on the reverse strand, counting down.
CTTCGAGTTTATTTATACGGCGCGTCCGGATTCCATTCTAGACGGGATTTCTGTCTATGATGCTCGTTATCGTTTAGGGGAAACCTTATGGCAAGAAGACCAATTGCACAAAGGAATTGTGATTGGGGCACCAGAATCGGGTGTGATTTCGTCTATGGGTTATGCTAAGGCGTCAGGATTACCCTATGAGCAAGGATTTGTTCGTAACCGCTATATTGGCCGGACCTTTATCCAGTCATCGCAAACCATTCGTGAACGAAATATTGAAATCAAATTGACCCCAATTAAAAGTATTGTGGCCAATCGTGAAGTCATTTTAATCGACGATTCTATTGTGCGGGGTTCAACTATTAAACGAACGGTCAACACCTTAAAAGAAGCAGGCGCAAGTAAGATTCATGTGCGAATTGCTGCGCCACCAGTTGTGAAGGGTGAATCGATGACCGTGGATATTCCAGACAAGCACCAACTTGTGGCTTACAACCGATCGATTGAAGAAGTGAGAGATTTGATTGGCTGTGATAGCTTGAAATATATTTCTTTAGATGGGTTCCACCGTGCCATCGGGCGCAGTAAACTTTATGAACCTTATTTTACTGAAGAATAAGCGACAAATAGAAGATAATAGGAGAGCGAAATGGGATTAGATTATAAGTCTGCTGGGGTCAACAAAGAAGCCGGCTACCAGCAGGTGCAATTAATTAAAGACATGATGAAAGCCACTTATACAGATCAGGTGATGACTGAAACAGGTGGCTTTTCAGGTATGGTTGAACTAGGTGCGTCTGATATGAAGGCGCCCGTCTTAGTTTCTGGAACTGACGGGGTGGGGACCAAATTAATGGTGGCCCAAGAAGTTGGTATCCATGATACCGTTGGGATGGACCTTGTCGCGATGTGTGTCAATGACATTATCTGCCAAGGTGCCAAGCCCTTATTTTTCCTTGACTATATTGCAACAGGTAAACTAGTTCCTGGGAAAATGGCCAGCATCGTCCAAGGGGTAGCCGATGGTTGTAAACAAGCTGGTGCTGCCTTAATTGGTGGTGAAACTGCTGAAATGCCAGGTATGTACGGCGAAGATGATTATGATTTGGCTGGATTTGCCGTCGGTCTTGTCGATAAAGAAAAAATCATTTCAGGAAAAGACATCAAAGCGGGCGATATCGCTATTGCCTTGCCGTCTTCTGGCGTCCATTCTAATGGATTTTCTTTAGTTAGAGCAATATTAGAAAAAAATAAGATTGATTTTAATAATCAATATCGAGATACTAATAGGACGGTGGGCGAAGTTTTACTGACACCCACAAAAATCTATGCCAAAGATGTGCTAGCCTTAATCGAGGCCGTGACTGTCAAAGGGCTAGCCCATATTACAGGCGGTGGTTTATTTGAAAATGTACCGCGTACTTTACCTGAAGGCCTTGGTTTAGCGGTTAACCGTGACCAAATCCCAACGCTAGATATTTTTGACTATTTACAAGATCTAGGCCAGGTGGCAGAGGATGAAATGTTTGGGACCTTTAACATGGGGGTCGGTATGGTTATTTTCCTAGACCCAGCGGATGTTGACAGAGCCTTACAAGTTTTAGCGGCTAATGACAGCGGCGCCTTTAAATTAGGGCAAGTGACGACGCAAGCCGACGGAGTATCTTTTGTATGATCAAAATTGGGGTTTTAATTTCTGGCGGTGGGACCAATCTGCAGGCCATTATAGATGCTTGTCGGTTAGGCGACTTACCAGCTAAAGTATCAGTGGTCATTTCCAATAAGGCAGACGCTTATGGTTTAGAACGGGCCAAAAAGGCTGGGATTGACCAATTTTATACCAATGATGATGAGCGGATTCTAGCGACTTTACAGGGCTATGACGTGGATATTGTGGTTTTAGCAGGATACTTGAAATTGATTGCCAAAGACTTGGTCCAAGCTTTTGAAGGCCGGATGTTGAATATTCATCCTTCACTTATTCCGGCATTCTCAGGTAAGGGGTATTACGGGTTAAAAGTCCATCAAGCAGCTATTGATCGCGGGGTTAAAGTGACTGGGGCTACCGTTCATTTAGTGGACGAAAATTTTGATGAGGGGAAAATTCTGATTCAAGAGGTGGTTGCCATTTTGCCGACAGACACTGCAGAAACCTTGCAGGCACGCGTTTTATCAGTAGAACATGGGATATTGATTACAGCTATCGCTGAAGTCATTCGAGGTCTAGACGGCTAGATTTAGCTATTAGACGAAGAAAAAATAATACGGAGACATAAGGAGACGAATATGAAAAGAGCTTTAATTTCTGTTTACGATAAGACTGGTATTGTTGAATTTGCGACCAAATTAGACCAATTAGGTTGGGAAATCATCTCTACAGGTGGGACAAAATCTTTATTAGAAGAGGCTGGAATCAAGGTGATTTCTGTTGAAGAAGTGACCAATTCACCTGAGATTTTACAGGGGCGTGTGAAGACTTTACACCCACATATCCATGGTGGAATCTTATTCAACCGTGACATTCCTGAACATCAAGAAACAGTTGATGAATTAGGGATTCATGCCATCGATATGGTCATCAACAGCTTATATCCATTTGAAGAAACCGTGAAAAATGCGGACTCATCTAAGGCAGAAATTATTGAAAAAATCGATGTAGGTGGGCCTTCAATGATCCGTGCAGCAGCTAAAAACTACAAAGACGTCTTAATTGTTACTGACGCAGCGGATTATGATTTAGTTGCTGACGCTTTGGAAAATGATAATAACACCCTTGAATTACGGGAAAGCTTAGCTGCAAAAGCCTTCAGATTAACGGCTTTCTATGATGCCATGATCGCTGAGTACTTTACTGGCCTAGCTGATGAAAAATTCCCAGAATTATTGACAAAAGCCTTCCGTTATAAGGAAGAATTGCGTTACGGGGAAAATCCCCACCAAGCAGCTGTTTACTATGAAAGTCCGCTTGAAGAAGACTTTGACCTAGAACAATTACATGGGAAACAAATTTCTTACAACAACTACAATGACATGCGGGCCAATATGGACCTTGTCCAAGAGTTTGACGAGCCAGTTTGTGTGGCAGTCAAACATGCTAATCCATGTGGGGTAGCGGTTGCTGATACACCGGCAGAAGCCTACAGAAAAGCATTTGCTGGGGACCCAGTGTCTATTTTCGGTGGGATTATTGGTTTTAACCGCACGGTTGATGCTGAAACGGCTGAAGAATTGTCGAAAATTTTCCTAGAAATTATCGTGGCGCCTGACTTTACGGAAGAAGCTTTTGCCATTTTGGCCAAAAAGAAAAATCTACGTTTAGTTAAATCGACTAAATTAGGTGAATTCAAGGGTAAAGGGACAACTTACAAGGAAACAGTAGGTGGCTTGTTAATCCAAGATAAAGACTTACCAATCTACGCGGAAACAGGTCTTGAACTTAAAACAGACCGTCAAGTAACGGACAAAGAGTTAGAAGATATGGACTTCGCTTGGAAAGTGGCTAAACACTGTGCGTCAAACGCTATGGTCATTGCAAAGGACAAACAAACCTACGCTTTAGGTCACGGGGAAGTGCGTCGCGTATGGGCGCTTGAAGATGCCTTACAACGGTCTGAATTCCCATTAGAAGGGGCAGTTGTCGCTTCAGACGGCTTCTTCTTCCCAGATACCATCGATAGTTTACATGAATATGGTATTAAAGCCATCGTACAACCAGGTGGTTCTGTCCAAGATGAGAAAGTGATTCAAGCAGCTAAAGCTCACGATATTTCAGTTGTGTTCACTGGCATGCGTCATTTCAAACACTAATGACGAGCTGTTAATTCCTAAGGAGAAATCATGAAAATTCTAATTATTGGTGCTGGTGGTAGAGAACATGCCATTGCTTGGAAATTGGCCCAGTCCAACCGACCAGTTGATATTTTTCTAGCACCTGGAAATGCAGGTACGGCAAGTGATTATACCAATGTCCCAATCGACGTAATGGACTTTGACCGCTTACTTGACTTTGCCTTAACTGAGGCCATCGATCTGGTGATTGTAGGGCCAGAAGATCCTCTTTGTGCCGGCATTGTGGATGTCTTTAAAGATGCTGGTATTGCTGTTTTTGGTCCTGACAAAATCAGTGCCCAACTAGAAGCTAGCAAGGATTTGACCAAGCAATTTTTGAATAAATATCAAATTCCAACTGCCAACTCTTTTACCACAGCTGACTTTGACCAAGCTAAGGACTATATCAACCAAGCTGACCTGCCAATCGTTATTAAGGCGGACGGTTTATGCAAAGGTAAGGGCGTCGTGATTTGTCACAGTCTTGAAGAGGCAGAGGCCACTTTAAAAGACATGTTGCTTGATCAAAGTTTCGGAGATTCCGCCAGCCAAGTCGTTATTGAAGACTATTTAGATGGCTATGAGCAGTCACTTTTATGTTTCGTGTCCAATAACCAATTGGTA
>NZ_JBOEQF010000161.1:0-4835 GCF_050689315.1 Aerococcus sp. L_32 | reverse complement strand
ATGATTAGCACCATGTATTTCCACACCATCAAAACCTGCTTTAATCGCTCGTGACGTAGCACGGCCAAAGTCTTGGATAATATCTTCAATTTCTTGTTCGGTTAATGCGCGAATTGGGTAGGACAAGAAATCAAAGTCGATAGCTGAAGGTGCAACGACATCTTGACCTGAAAGTGCTTGTCCAACAGCCGCTCGACCAGCATGATGAATTTGTAAAATAGCTTTGTTACCATCTTTTTTCATAGTAGTGGCTAATTTAGTTAAACCGTCCAGGTGCGCATCAGAATAAGCGGCTAATTGTTCAGGATACCCTGGATGGTAAGCTGGCCCACCATTTTCACTCACATAATGAAATTCAGTGACGATTAAGCCTCCTATTTGTGACCGGGCACCGTAGTATTTCAAGGTATCGTCGCTCACAAATCCGTTGCGTTTACCGGATTGGGATTGCATGGGTGACATGGCAATTCGGTTATTTAATGTGGCTCCGTGGCGTAGTGTTACTTTATCAGTTAGTTTATTCGTCATACTTATAGCTCCTTTTAGCTGTTTAAAGTCATCTTCTGCTTTAAATCATAAAGAATTTGTAGAATATGTAAAATAAATCGACTTGAGTAAGCTAACTGATTGTATAATAAAAGCCTATGCCACATTTCTGTCAACATAGGCTTTCAGCATAATTAATACCCTACATCTCTAAAGTTTGCTTGAACAAACTCAGCTTCCTGACTTTCATCAAATAAGCCATACGCTTCTCCGATAGTCCCATCTTGTGCATTCCACACATAATTATGGGCGTAAACAGCATTAGAAAAGTCACCTGCATCCCAAGCATTCAAGATTTCAATGTAGAATGGATAATGGGCAGAATCGCTAAATGCCTCAGCTTGTTCAAGCATAATAGCAATTCTTTCTGGGGTAATTTCTAAAGCCCCTTGCTTTGAATCAGCCAAAACTTTTTGATGGGTCATATAGTGAATAGCCATTAAGAAAGTAGTTTCTTCCGTGATGTCCAGATAGATCCAACTATCATATAATTCTCTACCTAATAAAACCTTTGTTTCTGCTTCTGAAGCCAGTGCCTGTTGAATCTCTGACTCCACACTATCATCTGATCCAGAAGACTCCCTCTCTTGTGATTCAGATGAGCTACTCTCCGCCGAACTAGAAGCTGATGATTGCGAACTTGATGATGCTACTGAACTGGTTGATGCAGATGAACTCGCGGTTTCTGAATCACTGACGCTAAAATATACCACTGCAACGATAGCTCCCGCCAATATAAATGACAAGAATATTAATAATACGCTCAATACCTTCTTCAATGAAATATCCTCCCAATTAGATCTTTCAATTTTTCTTAATGTTTTTCATCATTTTATCACAGAACAACCTAACATTTAGTTTTTTAATTTTATAAAGACGATTTTTCTATCATTTGAGCGTTCTGAGTCGAATTGATAACCGTCTGAGCAAAATTCTTTAATAGCTACTATATCTCTAATTTGATTTTCCGCTAAGAATTGCAGCATACGCCCTCGTCCTTTTTTTGAAATAGTAGCATGTTTTTTTACACCACTCGCTTTTGTCGCATCACATTCATAGAATTCAAAATCAATCCAAGTGTAGCGTTCTTTCTCCAGCATAGCTGAAAACTCTTGGCTAGCCAGATTTAAAATAATCTCCTCTTTTTCAAAAAAATGATTAAACTCACTACCCCATATTTGACGCAGGTTTTGGCCACCAATTTTTAGCGAAGTGTTGAAATCAAGTCTATAAGGTCGGATAGGTTCGAAAGCTTTTAAAGGTCCATACAAGGCAGATAGGATACGCAAGTGTTGGTCTAAATATTCCGCAATCGCGGGATCACCTGTATTTACATCAATTTGGCGAAAGGCTAGTCCGTTGTATAGTGATAAGGCTGGGTATGCATCACCCTCATTTAAATGTCGTATATAATCTTTAACTTGTGACACTTGTTGGTCTGAAATTTTGTAAAGCTTCTTTAATTGTTCATCTGACAGCGTTTGTAAGGTTTGGATAATGGCTTTGGTGGTGTCTGTATACATGGGTTGATCTACTGATACTTGATCTAGCTTCATTTCTTTGGCTGGGGAAAAAATAATTTTCATGGTTCACGCGTCCTTACTGTTAAATCTATGTCACCAGTTTAGCTGATTACGCTAGACTTCGCCATATTAAGCTAGCTTATTCTTGGGAATATGGTCAAGTCATAGCCATGTGTTTTGTTTGCAAGCCTTATCCGAATCCCCTATGCTAGAAGTAATAAGCATTTATAATAAGGAAGGATGTTTTTCATGGGAAAATTAGATGGTAAAGTAGCATTAATTTTTGGTGGAACTTCAGGTATTGGCGAGGCAACTGCTATTTTGTACGCTAAGGAAGGCGCACAAGTAGCTATCGTTGGTCGTAACGAAGATAAGGCAAATAAGATTTTACATACAATTGCTGAACTTGGTCCAATAGGTCTTTTTGTGAAAGCCGACTTAAATGAAGGCCAATCCATTAAGGATGCTGTTCAAACAACTTTAGATCACTATGGTAAAATCGATATCCTTTATAATGGTGCGGGTATTTTGGATAATTACGATCCAATTCAAGACACGGATGAAGCGCTATTCGATGATGTCATCCGCTTGAATTTAAAAGCACCCTGGTTAGCTACAAAAGCTGTCGTACCACAAATGATTGAACGTGGTTCAGGTGTGATCATCAATATTGCTTCTCAAGCTACCGGTATGGTCGGTGTAGGTGGTACACCTTATATGTCTAGTAAATATGGTTTAGTCGGGATGACACGCCAATTAGCGCATGAACTAGGCCCTAAAGGCATTAAGGTTAATACCCTATCACCTGGCTTTATTGATACCCCAATGACTGAAACAGTAACGGACAAACGACTAGAAAAATCACCACTAGGTCGACCAGGTCAACCAGATGAAATCGCGAAAACAGCCCTCTTCCTTGCCTCAGATGACTCTGACTATATCCAAGGCATTAATCTAATCCAAGACGGCGGTTGGACATTAGGCGGATACCCAGTAGATTAAAAAGGGTGTAAGCGAGACCGCTAAGTTCAATAACGATGAAAGAATAGTGCCGTATCACACAAAGTGTGATGCAAACTAGGCTGAAATAGAGTAGCTTCTGAATGCTCTAATTCAATTGTAGTGTACAAGAACCATTATTAATTAAACGAATTATACGCATGTAAGCGAGTAAGTGCTGAAGCACCAACTCGCTCATAATCTGAAACGGACTTGAGCTGGTCGAGCGCACCCGACTAAAAAGAGTGTGAGAGTCGACACTCAGAAAGGAAACGTTGGAAGTTTAGTGCCGTGACACACAGAGTGTGGCGCAAACTAAGCTGACACGCAGTCCTTTCTGGAGACTCGAACCTGACTAAAGAGGATGTGTCAAATGTCGTTTAGACTCGTAACTTCTGACGCATTGAAGCGAGTATATGCTAAAGCACTAACTCGCTCATAAACTGGAAGGATTAGACAGAGTGATTAAAAATCACGTAGCCTAATCCTGAAGTGGTACGAGTCTGACATTTTTAGAGCAGCCCTCGGAACACAGTGACATAGGGATGCCTATGCGTTAGAAGGAGCTCGACTAAAGGGTGTAAGTTGTTTTTGTACCTACTCAATAAAGACCAACAAATCGACGAGGTTTCATCGTTTTGTTGGTCTATTATTTTATTCAATTTCAATCTTTTTAATCACTTTTGCAGGAACGCCACCTACAACCGTGTTGGCTGGGACATCTTTTGTTACAACCGCACCGGCTGCAATAATCGCACCTTCTCCGATTGTTGTACCAGCTAAAATAGTGGCATTAGACCCAATCCACACATTTTTACCAAGGGTAATTTTTCCAGGAATCATTGAACCACGGTCACTCGGGTCTTCTGCATGATTTAAGGTGGCCATGACTACATTATGGCCGATTAAAGCACCGTCCCCGATTTCAATACCTCCTTGGTCTTGGAACTTGCATCCGGCATTGATAAAGACATTTTCACCAATATGAATATTTTTACCAAAGTCTGTATAAAACGGTGGAAACAGTGTAAAACTATCATCGATTTTTTGACCAGTTAAGTCTGACATGAGTTGGCGTAGTTTTGCTGGCTCATGATATTGATTATTGATTTGCATTGTAATCTTTAAAGCTTCCTGACTCATCTGATGCATAATTTGGTGGGCTGGAGAATCAGATTCAATACGGTTGCCCTTTTTCACTTCTTCTAAATATGTTTCTAAATCCATGTCGGTTCGCTCCTTTATATACTTCTTCATTGCTTATTTCTAGTATAAAAGCTAAACTTTTAAATAACAAATGGTTATAGTTTATGGACTGTTATAACAAAAAGTTATAGTAATACTTTAGGAGGATTCAGATGGATGTGCGTACTTTACGATATTTTATAGCTATTGCTAAAGCTGAGAATTTTACTGCGGCAGCTGAAGCCTTGCATGTCACCCAGCCAACTTTATCTAAACAAATGAAAGAGTTGGAAGAAGATTTAGGTAAACAATTGTTAATTCGTGGAAGCCGAAAAGTATCTCTTACTGCAGACGGACAGCTTTTACAAAAACGAGCATCCGAAATCATTGATTTGCTTGACCGTACGGAATCTGAAATACGCAAGCCGGATGGTGTCATCGCTGGTAGTGTCTATATTGGTGGCGGTGAGTCAGCAAGTATGCGTCTGATTGCTCAAGTAGTGAAAGATGTACAAACAAATTATCCTGATATACAATTTCATTTGTATAGTGGGATTGCGGAGGATGTAAAGGAGCGACTTG
>NZ_JBOEQF010000160.1:0-4900 GCF_050689315.1 Aerococcus sp. L_32 | reverse complement strand
TCCGCGTGTACGTGGTTTTGCTTGACGGTTGTTATGTTTAATTTTAGCAAAGGCTTCTTTGTTGTTTAAATCAGTGTTGTTTCCCATAGTAATCACTTTCCCTTTCGTAAACCAGAGTGTCTGTTATTATTTGATCGTTACTTGATAGCTAGTTGACTGTGTTTGCTTTCCCTATCTTCCATGGCAAGGTAGGCCTTGTTTTCGGAAATGTTGACATAAGCTGGGCGGATAATTTTCGGGTCTTGAATTTGTTCCAAGCGATGGGCGCACCAACCGGCAGTTCGTGCGACGGCAAAGATTGGGGTATAGAGGTCTGGACTCATTCCAAGCATTCTATAAACAAGGCCCGTGTATAAATCAACGTTGGCACAAATTTCACTGCCAGGACGCTTTTCATTGAGGAGGCCTTTGGTGATGTCTTCGATGTTACTTAGGAGGTTGAAGTCATCGCAATAACCTTTTTCAATGGCCATTTCTTTCGCCTTATCTTTCAGCAAAACAGCTCGTGGGTCTGACTTTGTATATACTGCATGCCCCATACCGTAGATGAGGCCTGACTTGTCAAAGGCTTGCTTATTTAAGATATCACGTAGGTATTTTTCAACTTGGTCCTTATCCGTCCAATCAGCCGTTGTGGCTTTTAAATCTTGCACCATGGCTTCTACCATCGAATTGGCACCACCGTGTTTTGACCCTTTAAGCGAACTTAAGGCTGTTGAAATGGTTGAATAAGTATCCGTTCCTGTTGAAGACACTACATGAGTAGCGAAGGTTGAATTGTTCCCGCCACCGTGTTCGGCATGAATAATCAAACATAGGTCTAATAACTTGGCTTCCTCATCGGTAAATGTCGCATTTGGACGAATGAGATGAAGAATCGTTTCAGCTGTCGACATATTCGGCTCCAGGTGATGCAAGATAAGTGACGCATCATCGTAGTAATACTTCTTACCTATGTAGGAATAGGCAAGTATGAGTGGCATCTTCGCAATGATGGAAATGACTTGAGAGATTTGATTTTCAAAATCACGATCTTCCGCCTTATCATCAAAGGAATAAAGTGCCAACAATACCCGCTGCATATTATTCATTACGTTCTCGGATGGCGAATTAATAATGAAATTTTCAATGAAGCTATCGGGGAGTTTTCGATTCTCCTCCAGTAATTCATTAAAAGCAGCCATTTCCCCTTTAGTTGGTAAACTGCCTGAGAGCAAGAGATAGATGGTTTCTTCATAGCCGAACTTATCTTCTTTAAAATAATTCTCTACTAAGTCTGTCAATCGAATTCCCCGATAACGGAGTTCCCCTTCTGTCGGCATTATTTTATTATCTAGCATTTTATAACCTGAAACTGAAGCAATCCCTGACACCCCAACTAATACCCCTGTACCATCGTCATTCCGTAGGCCGTGTTTCAAGTCATAGGTAGAATAATGATCAGGAGAGATGGTTGTGTTAGATTTTACGACATCAACAAATTGACGTCCAAACACTCTGTTATCAAAATCGATAGACAAGATATACCGCACCCTTTCTTTAATTTTAATAAAACATGCAAAACAGAAACCCTGTAGAAAACGCTACAAGTCAGTTTTGATAACTGTATCCTAGTCACTTTAGATTTGAATGTCAACCACTATTTTAAGAATACGATGAGAGTGAATCTCATCTTTTTCTTATTTCACAAGGGTTTACGCCGTGTAAAATAATTTAAAATTATTTTCAAAAAAGTAACATGGCAGAAAAATACCTCGCATGATTTTCTCATCAATGTAATATTTTCTCCGCAAACCATGTGATATTTGTAAGAAAAGACACAGAACTGGAAGAGGTGGAAAAATAATTTAAAAGTTATGCAAATTAAGTGTGCAAATAAATATAAATGAACACCAAAAAAGCCCTTGCTGATTCATTTGATGCAGCAAGGACTGTGTATTGCATTGGTTATTTGAAATGATTTGAAAGACTTTCCTACTATTGGACACGCTTTTGGATATAATTTTCAACGGCATAGTCGCTAGGATCAAGCAAGGTTTCCTCATTATTGATTAACCGACTAATCTCTCTGGCAATCAAAGGGCCGGTGGTTAAACCGGATGAACCCAAGCCGGATGCCACATAAACATTTGGTCGGTCAGGCAATGGTCCATAGAAGGGCGCATAGTCAGAGGTGTAAGCCCGGCTGCCGATTTTATAGTCAGTGACTGGATAGTTAGCCAATTCAGGGACCAACTGATAGATTGTGGAAAAGATATCCGCTAATTGACTTGGGTCTGTGGATAAATCAAATCCTTGCTCGTCTTCGTGACTAGCACCCACAAAGATTTTTCCGTCTAAATGGGGGATAAAATCACCTTCACCTTCAGGCATAATCAGGGGTAATGCTTGGGTATCCCAGTCGGTTTCTATCACTGCCAATTGGCCTTTTTGAGGGCGGACATCTACTTGATAGCCCAGTGGGTCAAGGACCTGACTTAGCCAAGCACCAGTCGCTAAGACCACGGTATCATAGACTTCCTGGTCATTTTTTACCATAACTTTTCCATCATCTAAGAAAGTTAAATCAGCCCGCCCATTCACAACTTTTAGATTTTCCCCTTTGGCGGCAGCAATTAAATCCTGACATAAAGCTTGACCGTCTACTACCGCACCGCCATCCGTTTCAATCAGGTCATTGTCATAGTGAAACTGGGGAAATCTAGCCTGTTGATAAGTTGGGGATAACTTGTTAATTTCTTGGATTAAAGGGGCTTCTGCCTGCCGTTTTTCAGCAATTGCCATCAAATCATCGATCAGTTTGGGCTTTTTCTTCAACAACCAAGTTGTTTTTTGCTGATAAGCCTGGCTCACTATCCCAGCGTCCGCTAAATCTTTCAATAAGTCTCGGTAAAAATGGGCCCCACCATTGGCTAGGCGGTACCAGGGTTTATTGCGACGTTTAGAGAACCAGGGGCAGATAATACCGGCCGCCGCTTTAGTAGCTTGTCCAGTTCCATCGTCATATAGGGTTACATCATGGTCTTTGGTTAAATAAAAGGCAGCGGTCGATCCAAGGATCCCGCCACCTATTACTGCTATCTTCACTTAGTTAGCTCCTTACTATATATCAGTACAATGTATCCGTACTATTAATCAGTACCAAAATCAGCACATTTCAGTTTTTGCTAGTCCTTAGTTTTACGGCGTTGACTGGTTTTGCCTGATTCGGTATTTTTCTTATCGTCTTTATCTGCCTTATCAGTGTAACCATCGCGTTCTTGACGGTCCTGCATTTCCCGATAAGTCTTCCGGTTAATAATCGGACGTTTCAACATAACGGTATTCCACAGGTTATTTAGACGCATAGGTTCATCAGAGACTGCCGGTTTTTCCTCATGATTACTATCAGGTGTTTGGTCTAATTCCCGAACGGGGGTTAAATCCTTATCGTCATCCCCCGGCTGGCCTGTTAAATAGGCGCCTAAAGTTGGTGAATAAGTGTCGTCATCACTTAAAGTTGACTGAGCCGCTCGGTTTGAAATCCACAAGTCTACTTTGTCACCGACATTAAAGTAAGAGACTAAGAAGTAGTATGCGACAGCGATAATGGCAATGGCCCATACCAGCCAGACTGGCAGGTTAATCTGCGCTACCCGGTATGAACGGATAATGTAGGGTAGAGTGAAGACCAGTGCGGCAGAAAAGATGCCGGCTAATAAATATAAGACATTAAAGCCTTGATACCACTTGCGGCCAAAGGCAGTATTGCGGTTGAAAGTCACCCAGAAGAAAATGGCTGTGAAAATCACGAAAACCTGTAGAGGCAATCCTAAAATCGATACCGCAACTGGCATCTGGATAGCAGAAGCAAAGTCCCCCCACCATGCGTAACCAGCAATAAACATATAAGTCGCATAAATGGTTAAAGTTAAGATAAAAAATGATAGAACAGCTGGTACATACTTAGCTAAATCAAAATCATAACGTTCAATATTCAAGCGACGTAGGGTCAACTTACAATAATCTTCCCCTGACATCCCCAGCACTTCCTCCGCTGAAATTTGTCGCAATTCCGCCACTTGCAACCGGTCCACTAATTTTGATAACTCCTGATAAATCGCAGGTTGCGCCGGACCGCTCGTTAGAAAGTACCCCTCACAATCCTGGAAGAAGGACCGCATATCCGCCGATAAGGCGCTGGCTTTCTCATGCGTCTCCGCTCGCAAAGCTTGCATTTGGTTGACACTTGCATCCGTATTATATCTCCGTTGTGCCATCGTATACACTCCTCATTAGTACAATTGATACAGCTTCCTGGAAAGGGGATCGCGCTTTTGCTAGCACCCCTTATTTTTCCGTTTCCTTTTCATTATATACTACCAAAAGTCAGACCAATAGCGGTAGCCTTTAAATCTTTTGTAATTTTTAAAGGTTAGGGAGCTTTTTGGCATTTGCGAAAGCTGCGGGTCACGAATCAATGTGACAAGTAAAAACAAATGTTGAAAATTGTTATATATGACAATTGCCCTTTAACTTCCTATAAATATGATATTATCATTAGTAAAATGATAAATAATTTTAATCTTCTAATCATTAGAACGTTTGGGCGCAAAGTCTCGTTTGGGGTTTGTTTTGGCGTAGGGAGGGTCTATGAAGAAATATTTTAAATTGTATTGGAAAGAAAATGCACTATTAGTGTTAATTATTGTATTAGGGGCAGTGGCACAAATTGTGGCTAGTGTCTTAAATGCAAATGTCTTGAATGCCTTAATTGCCTTTGATTGGCGAGCCATGATAGTGTCAATTATATGGGTGACCCTTTTGCAGATCGCTTATATTGTAACTTTACTAATGAAAATACCCTATCAAGCTAAAGTTACCCAGCTAATGGTGACAGCGATTCGCAAGGATATCACCC
>NZ_JBOEQF010000159.1:0-4902 GCF_050689315.1 Aerococcus sp. L_32 | reverse complement strand
CCCGCGTGTACGCGGTTTTGCTTGACGGTTGTTATGTTTAATTTTAGCAAATGCTTCTTTGTTGTTTAGATCAGTGTTGTTTCCCATAGTAATCACTTTCCCTTTCGTAAACCAGAGTGTCTGTTGTTATTTGATCGTTACTTGATAACTAGTTGACTGTGTTTGCTTTGCCTATCTTCCATGGCAAGGTAGGCCTTGTTTTCGGAAATGTTGACATAAGCTGGGCGGATAATTTTCGGGTCTTGAATTTGTTCCAAACGATGAGCGCACCAACCGGCAGTTCGTGCGACGGCAAAGATTGGGGTATAGAGGTCTGGACTCAGTCCAAGCATTCTATAAACAAGGCCCGTGTATAAATCGACGTTGGCACAAATTTCACTGCCAGGACGCTTTTCGTTGATGAGGTCTTTGGTGATGGCTTCGATGTTACTTAGGAGGTTGAAGTCATCGCAATAGCCTTTCTCAATGGCCATTTCTTTCGCCTTATCTTTCAGCAAAACAGCTCGTGGGTCTGACTTTGTATATACTGCATGCCCCATACCGTAGATGAGACCTGACTGGTCAAAAGCTTGCTTATTTAAGATGTCACGTAAGTATTTTTCAACTTGGTCCTTATCCGTCCAATCAGCCGTTGTGGCTTTTAAATCTTGCACCATGGCTTCTACCATCGAATTGGCGCCACCGTGTTTTGACCCTTTAAGCGAACTTAAGGCTGTTGAAATGGTTGAATAAGTATCCGTTCCTGTTGAAGACACTACGTGAGTAGCGAAGGTTGAATTGTTCCCGCCACCGTGTTCCGCATGGATAATCAAACATAGGTCTAATAACTTGGCTTCCTCATCTGTAAATGTCGCGTCTGGACGAATAAGATGAAGGATTGTTTCAGCTGTGGACATATTCGGCTCCAGGTGATGCAAGATAAGTGACGCATCATCGTAGTAATACTTCTTACCTATGTAGGAATAGGCAAGTATGAGTGGCATCTTCGCAATGATGGAAATGACTTGGGAGATTTGGTTTTCAAAATCACGATCTTCCGCCTTATCATCAAAGGAATAAAGTGCCAATAAAACTCGCTGCATATTATTCATTACGTTCTCGGATGGTGAATTAATAATGAAATTTTCAATGAAGCTATCGGGGAGTTTTCGATTCTCCTCCAGCAATTCATCAAAAGCAGCCATTTCTCCTTTAGTTGGTAAACTGCCAGAGAGCAATAGGTAGATGGTTTCCTCATAGCCGAACTTATCTTCTTTAAAATAATTCTCTACTAAGTCTGTCAATCGAATTCCCCGATAACGGAGTTCCCCTTCTGTCGGAATTATTTTATCATCTAGCATTTTATATCCTGAAACTGAAGCAATCCCTGACACCCCAACTAATACACCTGTACCATCGTCATTCCGTAGACCGTGTTTCAAGTCATAGGTAGAATAATGGTCAGGAGAGATAGTTGTGTTATCTTTTACTACATCAACAAATTGACGTCCAAACTCTCTATTATCAAAACCGATAGACAAGATATACCGCACCCTTTCTTTAATTTTAATAAAACATGCAAAACAAAAACCCTGTAGAAAACGCTACAAGTCAGTTTTGATAACTGTATCCTAGTCACTTTAGATTTGAATGTCAACCACTATTTTAAGAATGTGATGAGAGTAAATCTCATCTTTTTCTTATTTCACAAGGGTTTGCGCCGTGTAAAATAATTTAAAAATATTTTCAAAAAAGTAACATGACAGAAAAATACCTCACATGATTCTCTCATCAATGTAAGATTTTCTCCGCAAACCATGTGATATTTGTAAGAAAAGACACAGAACTGGAAGAGGTGGAAAAATAATTTAAAAGTTATGCAAATTAAGTGTGCAAATAAATATAAATGAACACCAAAAAAGCCCTTGCTGATTCATTTGATGCAGCAAGGACTGTGTATTGCATTGGTTATTTGAAATGATTTGAAAGACTTTCCTACTATTGGACACGCTTTTGGATATAATTTTCAACGGCATAGTCGCTAGGATCAAGCAAGGTTTCCTCATTATTGATTAAGCGACTCATCTCTCTAGCAATCAAAGGGCCGGTGGTTAAACCGGATGAACCCAAGCCGGATGCTACATAAACATTTGGCCGGTCAGGCAATGGTCCATAGAAGGGCGCATAGTCAGAGGTATAAGCCCGGCTACCGATTTTATAGTCAGTGACTGGATAGTTAGACAATTCAGGGACCAGTTGATAGATTGTGGAAAAGATATCCACTAATTGGCTTGGGTCTGTGGACAAATCAAAGCCTTGATTGTCTTCATGACTAGCGCCCACAAAGATTTTCCCGTCTAAATGAGGTATAAAATCACCTTCACCTTCAGGCATAATCAGGGGTAATGCTTGGGTATCCCAGTCGGTTTCAAACACTGCCAGTTGGCCTTTTTGAGGGCGGACATCTACTTGATAGCCCAGTGGGTCAAGGACCTGACCCAACCAAGCACCAGTCGCTAAAACCACGGTATCATAGACTTCTTGGTCATTTTTCACCATAACTTTACCATCATCTAAGAAAGTTAAATCAGCCCGAACATTCACAACTTTTAGATTTTCCCCCTTAGCTGCGGTAATTAAATCCTGACATAAATCATGACCGTCTACTACCGCACCGCCATCCGTTTCAATCAGGTCGTTGTCATAGTGAAAATGGGGAAATCGAACCTGTTGATAAGTTGGGGATAACTTGTTAATTTCTTGGATTAAAGAGGCTTCTCCTTGTCGTTTTTCAGCAATCGCCATCAAATCATCGATCAGTTTGGGCTTCTTCTTCAACAACCAAGTCGTTTTTTGTTGATAAGCCTGGGTCACTATCCCAGCGTCCGCCAAATCTTTCAATAAGTCTCGGTAAAAATGGGCCCCACCATTGGCTAGGCGGTACCAGGGTTTATTGCGACGTTTAGAGAACCAGGGGCAGATAATGCCGGCCGCCGCTTTAGTAGCTTGCCCAATTCCGTCATCATATAGGGTTACATCATGGTCTTTGGTTAAATAAAAGGCAGCGGTCGATCCAAGGATCCCGCCACCTATTACTGCTATCTTCACTTAGTTAGCTCCTTACTATATATCGGTACAATGTATCAGTACTATTTATCAGTACCAATATCAGCGAATTTCAGCTTTTGCTAGCCCTTATTTTTTACGGCGCTGACTGGTTTTGCCAGATTCGCTATTTTTCTTGTTGTCTTTATCTGACTTATCGCTGTAACCATCGCGTTCTTGACGTTCTTGCATTTCCCGGTAAGTCTTCCGGTTAATAATCGGCCGTTTTAACATGATAGTATTCCACAAGTTATTTAAACGCATGGGTTCGTCAGAGACAGCTGGTTTTTCCTCATTATTACTATCAGGAGTTTGGTCTAATTCCCGAACTGGGGTTAAATCCTTGTCGTCATTACCCGGTTGACCTGTTAAATAAGCTCCTAAAGTTGGTGAATAGGTGTCGTCATCACTTAAAGTCGACTGAGCCGCTCGGTTTGAAATCCATAAGTCTACCTTGTCGCCCACATTGAAGTAAGAGACCAAGAAGTAGTATCCCATAGCGATAATGGCAATGGCCCATACCAACCAGACTGGTAGGTTAATCTGCGCTACCCGGTATGAATGAATAATGTAGGGTAGGGTGAAAACCAGTGCGGCAGAAAAGATGCCGGCCAATAAATATAAGACATTAAAACCTTGGTACCACTTGCGACCAAAGGCAGTATTGCGGGTGAAAGTCACCCAAAAGAAAATGGCTGTGAAAATCACGAAAACCTGGAGAGGCAATCCTAAAATTGATACCGCAACTGGCATCTGGAGAGCAGAAGCAAAGTCACCCCACCATGCGTAACCGGCAATAAACATATAAGTCGCATAAATGGTTAAAGTTAAGACCACAAATGATAGAACAGCTGGTACATACTTAGCTAAATTAAAATCATATCGTTCAATATTCAAGCGACGAAGGGTCAACTTACAATAATCCTCCCCCGACATCCCCAGCACTTCCTCAGCTGAAATTTGGCGCAGTTCCGCGACCTGCAATCGGTCCACCAATTTCGATAACTCCTGATAAATCGCAGGTTGCGCTGGACCACTCGTTAGAAAATACCCCTCACAATCCTGGAAGAAGGACCGCATATCCGCCGACAAGGCGCTGGCTTTTTGATGTGTTTCCGCCCGCAAAGATTGCATCTGGTTGACACTCGCATCCGTATTATATCTTCGTTGTGCCATTGTATACACTCCTCATTAGTACAATTGATACAGCTTTTTGGAAAAGGGGGAATCGCGCTTTTGCTCGCACCCCTTATTTTTCCACTTCTTTTTATTATATACTACCAAAAGTTAGACCAATAGCGGTAGCCTTTAAATCTTTTGTAATTTTTAAAGGTTAGGAATCTTTGTCGCACTTTTGAAAGCTGTGGGCCACGAATCTACATGCCAAGTAAAAACAAAGGTAGAAAATTGTTATAAATGAAAATTAGCTTTTAATTTCTTATAAATATGATAATATAATTAGAAAAAATGATAGATTGTTTTAAAATTCTAATTATCCAATCTTTTTGGGAAAAGTTTTGTTTGGGATTTTTTTGGGCATAGGGGGGTCTATGAAGAAGTATTTTAAATTGTATTGGAAAGAAAATACTTTATTAATTTTCATTATTTTATTAGGGGCCGTAGCGCAAATTGTGGCTAGTGTCTTAAATGCAAATGTCTTGAATGCCTTAATTGCCTTTGATTGGCGAACCATGATAGTGTCAATTATATGGGTGACCCTTTTGCAGATCGCTTATATTGTAACTTTACTAATGAAAATACCCTATCAAGCTAAAGTTACCCAGTTAATGGTGACAGCGATTCGCAAGGATATCACCA
>NZ_JBOEQF010000158.1:0-4917 GCF_050689315.1 Aerococcus sp. L_32 | reverse complement strand
TTTACACAACTTTTGTTGATTAGATAACGAATGCTTCCAAGGCGTGATAGATAAAGCGAAAGCTGAAGGCTTTCTGGAAAACAATAAAAATATGCCTTCTGTTTCTTCTTTTATTTTTCTATAAAATGCAATAGGTTTACGCTAATGCACTAGGTGATTATGCTATAATGGATAACTGAGTAATAGGTAAAAATACCTATGCTAACTTCTAGAATCATCGGATGTATAACATCACTTAGAATCCATAAGGAGGGCTATTGTGTCTACTGAATCTAATGAAAATAAAGCCCAAGCAATTACCAAAAAACAAAAAGAAATAAATGCCTTAGATAAAGCAAAAGCAAAAAAACAAAGTAAAAAAGACCGCAAGCAAGCTAAAAAGGATCAAAAGCAAGCTAAAAAAGAGCGAAAACATGAAGGGCCAACCTGGATTAAACGGGTCCTTGCCCATTTTGAAGATTTCAATGGGAAGATTTTTAGCTTATATGGTTTATTACTAACTATCGGCTTACTAATGGTCACAACAGCCTCATCATATTTAGCAACCTCGGCTAGTCAACCAACTTATTATTACTTAGTACGGCAATTAATGTTTGCGGGTATTGGATTATTCGCCATTATTTTAATTTACATTACCAAGCCGGAAATGTGGCGGCACAGGATTTTTCAAACCTCAACCTATCTTGGAGTCACAGCCCTTTTAATCTTTACCACTATCTTTGGAGAAACCATCAACGGTGCCCAAGGTTGGATTGGGGTAGGGGCTTTCTCTATTCAGCCAGTTGAGTTTGCAAAACCAGCATTAATCATACTCGTGGCCAACTTTCTAGCCAAAGATGAAGTTCAAGGCGCGATTGCGCAAACAGAAAATCCACTACAACTCTTAACCAAGTATTGGAAACAAGCAGCAGCGATTGCCCTTTGGTTAGGCTTGGTACTCCTTTTCCCAGATGTGGGTGGGGTATTAATTCTAGGAACCTTACTCGTGATCCTCCTATTAACTTCAGGGATGGCGGTGAAATGGCTATCCAGAACTATCCTAGGTGCAATTGTTACTTATGTATTGATTGTCATTGTCTTGAATCTGTTTGATTTATCGCATATCGATAATTATCAGGTTGCTCGCTTTACCTCTTTTATTAACCCGTTCGCAGATGCCCAAGATACGGGGATGCAATTAGTCTATGGTTATTATGCCTTATCAAACGGGGGTATTCTTGGCCGTGGGGCAGGGAACTCAATTCAAAAACTGGGTTACCTACCGGAAGCCCATAATGACTTCATTATGGCCATTATCGGCGAAGAATTCGGCTTGTGGGGAATTCTATTAGTCTTAGTCTTGTACTTTGGACTGGTTATTTACATCTTCCACAAAGCCATCAAGATGCGCCGGACCTTTGACCAAGCAGTTTTAGTTGGAGTCGGTTCTTACTTCCTTATCCAAGCCTTTGTAAACCTGGGTGGGGTATTAGGACTGATTCCATTAACAGGTGTTACCTTCCCGTTTATGTCCTACGGGGGTTCCAGCCTACTTGTAACCAGCATCATGATTGGGATTGCCTTGTCCGTTATTGCCTCAGACCAGTCGTGGCGGCGCGAGCTTCGGGCCAAAAGGGCGAAATCAAATCGAGCTGACTTGCCTGAACAAACTGAATAATTGATATCTAAGAACAGACCTGTTTAAACGGTCTGTTTTTTTAATATGCACAGTCTTGTTGAAAGGCTCTGTTCCTTTTCTATTTGTAAAAACGAAGACTAGATGACAACCATGTATCCCATTTTTGTATACCTGTTTGGTAATGGCAATCAAGATTGATATAATATTCGAATAGAAATGTAATCGGTTAGTTGTTGGTGTGCTAGCCTTTTGCAAAGGGAGGAGAGATGAAATGAAACGTTTAATTTCGGCTAGTGCCAGTGAAATCAATCAGATGGATGCTAGCCAACTAAAGCAAGCTATTTTTGCCAGTGAAGGACGGACAATTGTTGCTGAAACCGTAGTGACATCGCCGCCTTTGATTCAAGGGCTGTCAAACCCTGAAGTGATGGCGACGTTTGGTGCAGATATCATTGTCTTGAATGAGCTAGATGTCTTCAACCCAGAAATTCCAGGTCTAGAAGCATTTGCGGGGTCAAAAGAAATCATCCGTGAATTGAAGCGATTAATCGGGCGACCGATTGCAATCAATTTGGAACCTGTTGATGAAGAGCAGGAATTGCTTGAAAGTCGGGTGTCTTTAAATCCAGGTCGCTTAGTGTCTAAAGCGAGTTTACAAGCGGCGGATGA
This sequence comes from Aerococcus sp. L_32, assembly GCF_050689315.1. Taxonomy (NCBI): domain Bacteria; kingdom Bacillati; phylum Bacillota; class Bacilli; order Lactobacillales; family Aerococcaceae; genus Aerococcus; species Aerococcus sp. L_32. The sequence continues at coordinate 2,630 of NZ_JBOEQF010000158.1, read as the reverse complement.
TTTGGGTGTAGACATGATTTTACTGACAGGGAATCCAGCTACTGGCGTGACTATGTCAGCAATCAAGGCTGCTGTCAAAGAAACGAAAAGCCATTTTTCAGGGCTAGTCCTTGCGGGGAAAATGCATGGGGCGGGGCTTACGGAGAGTATCGTCAATGAAGATGTCTTGCTTGGGTTTATGGATGAGGGCGCTGATGGGGTCTTGATTCCGGCTGTGAATACGGTGCCTGGGGTGAATGAGCTTGAAAACCAGGCGGTCACGAAAAGTGTGCATGCACGCGGTGGATTGGTGATGGCGACGATTGGGACGAGTCAAGAGTCTGCCCAAGCTTCGGTGATTGAAACGATAGGTTTATCCAATAAACGTGTTGGCGTAGACTGTCACCACATTGGTGATGGTGCCTACGGTCGGATGCCTGATCCAGAAAATATTACCGCTTTGAGTTTGGCGGTGCGGGGTAAACGGCATACTTATTTCCGCATGGCTCAGTCTGTAAACCGTTGATAGATCATCAATGTATATTAAAAATTGTCTTTATCAAAAGGGAGGATAAGATAATATGAAAAATTATTTACAAAATTTAGGAAAATCGATCATGTTACCGGTATCGATTTTACCTGTTGCGTCTTTATTAATGGGGATTGGTTATTGGATTGATCCAGCTGGACTTTCTGGTGACGGGTCTAACCAAGCGGCTGTATTCCTGATTCAAGCAGGGACTGCCATTATCAACAATTTACCGATTCTATTTTCAGTGGGTATTGCTACAGGATTATCTAAGGATGCCAATGGGGCGGCTGGTTTATCAGGTTTAGTCGGTTACCTCATTGTGACAAACCTACTATCAACAGCTGGTTTAAGTGTCTTACTCAATATGCCAGTTGAAGAAGTCCCGATGGCTTTCGGCGCAACACAAAATGTCTTTATGGCCATTATTTCTGGTTCAGTAGCGGCAGCCTTATATAACCGCTATTCAGGTACTAAATTGCCAACAGCGCTCGCATTCTTCTCAGGTAGACGGTTGATTCCAATATTAACAGCAGGTGCTATGTTAATTATTTCCTTACTGCTGTACTTCGTTTGGCCAGTAGCTTATGACGCTTTAGTAGGATTCGGTACTTTCATCTCTGGCCTTGGCGCGCTAGGTGCTGGTATTTACGGTTTCTTCAACAAGTTACTGATTCCAACTGGTTTACACCACGCCTTAAACTCAGTATTCTGGTTTGATTTAATTGGGATTAATGACATCGGGAACTTCTGGGCATCTGAGGGGGTTAAAGGGGTTACTGGTATGTACCAAGCCGGCTTCTTCCCAATCATGATGTTTGGTTTACCTGGGGCAGCTTTAGCCATGTATAAAAATGCAGAATCAAAAGCCAAGAAAATTGCAGCGGGTACTATGATTGCTGGTGCTTTCGCTTCATTCTTTACGGGAATTACTGAACCTCTAGAATTCTCATTTATGTTTGCAGCACCAGGATTATACTTGGTTCACGCCTTCCTAACTGGGGTTTCAATGTTTATCGCAGCAACCTTCCACTGGACTGCTGGATTCGGGTTCTCAGCAGGGCTAGTTGACTTTGCCTTAAGCTTGAATGTGCCAATTGCTAACCAACCATTAATGCTGTTAGTTCTAGGTTTAGTCATGTTTGTGGTTTACTACTTTATCTTCGATTTTGCTATTCGTAAATTCGATTTTGCCACTCCAGGACGCGGAGAAAATGCCGTAACTGAAGCTGCAATTACAGATTCTGATTCAGAAACTACTGCTACTAAAAATGGCGGTGTATCCCAAGCTAGCGATGATAAATATTCACGCATGGCGAATGTCATCTATGATGCTGTTGGCGGGCAAGAAAATATCCGTAGTTACTATAATTGTGCAACACGACTACGTTTTGAATTAGACGACGTTGACCAAGTAGACCAATCTAAAATTAAAGGACTTGGTGTACCTGGTGTCAATGTCTTAGACAAAAATCACTTGCATGTTATTGTCGGGACAGACGTTCAATTTGTTGCAGATGAAATGAAAAAAATTGAAGAGTAATTATTTTTGGAAAAGAAGTTGGGTAATTATATCCAGCTTCTTTTTTATGGGGAAAATGATCAAGCGAAAAATAAAATCTAAATAAGCGATCTTTAATAGGCTTTAGCAATTATGATAATAAAATGAGATTTCTTTCATTTTTCTATATCAAAATTGTTCAAAATATGGCAAACTATGATACAATTGGCAAGTGTAAACAAGCGTCAACTTGTTATAGGCGTAAGAGAGGGAGTTACTATAAATGATTAATAAAGTGTTAGTTGCGAACCGTGGGGAAATCGCAATCCGTATTTTCCGAGCGTGTTTTGAACTAGGAATTAGTACAGTCGCAGTTTATTCACAAGAGGATGAAGGATCAGTTCACCGTTTCAAGGCGGATGAGTCTTATCGATTGTCTAAGGATAAAAAGGCTGTTGAGGCTTATTTAGATATCGAGTCAATTATCCAAATTGCGAAAGATGTAGATGCTGACGCGATTCACCCTGGTTACGGCTTCCTGTCTGAAAATACTGAATTTGCGCGTCGTTGTGAGGAAGAGGGGATCAAGTTTATCGGTCCTTCACACGAAATTTTAGATAT